>CAYNPP010000013.1:0-235 GCA_964399095.1 uncultured bacterium
TCACCAGCGCAGTCAACAACATACTCACAGCTACCATCATCCTCTTCTGCTGCTGCATCATAGTTACATGCATTCTCATCCATGCAGCCCATTGCCACCTCAGACCATGCACCAGTCAAAGCAATACCACCAGCTCCAGATAAAACAAAATCTGTCAGACTAGACTCAGTGCAATCCGTGCTTCCTAAATCTACCAATGTCCCCGCACCCGCTGGGATGAAAGTTCCTGTTAATG
>CAYNPP010000013.1:245-8003 GCA_964399095.1 uncultured bacterium
CAGCCGCGCCACTTGCGCAGCCATCATGATTAAACTGGAAACCATAAAGATCTGCACTGCTATCATAATTGAGGCTTGAACCATCTAGAGTAAAACATACATCCTCTCCATTTGGACAGTTTGCAAAAACAAGTGAAAATGATAAAAATAGAGGTAAAACTAATAAAAAATTTCTAACAGTGAACATAAACTAACTCCTTAATGTATTATATGATTGCCCTTGAAGGCTTAAAACTAAT
Organism: uncultured bacterium; assembly: GCA_964399095.1. Taxonomy (GTDB): domain Bacteria; phylum Fidelibacterota; class Marinisomatia; order SCGC-AAA003-L08; family D37C17; genus TMED161. The sequence continues at coordinate 485 of CAYNPP010000013.1, forward strand.
TATTATTTTTCCAAAATCAAATAGATATTACTATCTACGACATACTTTATTTCTATAAATAATCTACTAAATAAAATTTATAATCTTATGTAACACCATGTAATTTTAGTTATGCTGGCATAAATGGCCAGTATATTGGAATAAGATAAACAGCAATTATCCAAAATATGATTGTAAGGGGAGCACCTACAAAAATAAAGTCCTTCATTTTATATTCTCCTGGGCCATAAACCATAAGATTTGTCTGATAGCCAATGGGGGTCATAAAGCTATTAGATGCGCCAAAACAAATAGCAATTAGAAATGGCCTTGGATCGATTCCAAGTTCAGAAGCAACATATATACCTATTGGGGCCAAAATAATCGCTACAGCCGCATTTGATATAAATGCAGATATAATAAAAGTTGCAAAGTAAAGCACAGATAAATAAACAAGATGCTCAGAGTTAAAATACAAAGATAGATATTCAGCAAAATATATAATACTATCTCCAATTAACTTATCTGCGCCTGTATTTCTTATAGCTATGCTCATTGGGACTAATGCTGCTAACAGAAAAATTACTGTCCAATTTATAGAGTCATAAGCCTCATGAATTGAAATAGATTTTAATATTAAGATAATAATAACACCAAATACAGCACCCTTTGCAATTGACATTAATTCAATAGATGTGAAGAACATAATCAATGGAATCACTAAGACTGAAATCCACCAAAATCTTTCATATCTGAGATGGATATCTAATTCTTCTAGAACAACAAAATCTATTGATGATCTTAACTTTTTTATTTTTTTCTTAGGGACTAAAATCAATAATGTGTCAGAAAATTTCAAACGTGTATGGGCAACTTTTTCTCTTAGCAATTCTGTTTGTCTTTTAATTGCAAGAACAAAAGAGGACCATTTTCTTCTGAAATTTGATTGATAAAGAGTCCTATCTATAAGAGATGATTCTTGAGTAATAATAGCTTCAACAAGAACATGATTTTCTCCCTCTAATTCCTGCTGATTCATCTTTATGTCAGAAAGCAAGGACACACTCATATTATTTTTAAATTTCATTAAATTTTTCACATTAATCTGTACAAGAAAGACATCTCCTTTTCTTATTATGTGTGCATTCAAATTAACAGATAATGTTTTTGTATCCCTTATAATTTTTATAACATCAATCTCGTACTCTTCATCTAGATTTAGTTCACCTACACTTTTACCTATTAAGCTGGAATCCTCATTTACCATAAACTCTGTGAGATATTTATTCATATGATATTTCTGAGTTAAAGATGAGACAATAGCCCTTGACGGTAGAATAAAACGAGCTATAATTAAATTATATATAATCCCAACGGATACAAAAATGATACCTACTTTGGTAAACTCAAACATGCTAAATGGTTCTAGTCCTTCTTTCTCAATAAAATCACTAATAATTAGGTTGGTAGAGGTTCCAATCAGAGTAAGTGTCCCTCCAAAAATTGCTGCATAGGATAATGGAAGTAAAATTTTAGTTGGACTAATGTGAAATTTCTGACATAGATTGATAGCAAGTGGAATAAATATAGCAACCGCTGCTGTATTATTAATTAATCCTGAGAGTATTGAAACAATTAATAGAAATACAGTGATTGTAAGCCACTTATTACTACCAACATGATTATATACATAATCTGCAAAAACCTCTAAAAATCCGGTTTTAACCAATGATCTGCTCAATATAAACATTGCTCCAATAGTAATGACAGCCTTGTTGCTAAAACCGCTAAGAGCTTCTTCAATAGTTAGCACATTAAATAATAACAATATTGCAGTTGCAGTCAGCGCTGTCACCTCTAGAGCAAATACTTCAAACACAAAGAATGTGACTAGCATTGCAAAGACAATAAATAAAATAATTAAGTCAAAAGTTAACATAACAAGGTAAGTTAATTAAATATTCAACAAAGATAAAATAAAAAGGGGAAAGACATAACAATTCCTCCCCCTTTTATTTTTTTATGTTTTTTGTATTATGCTTTTATAGATACCCCTTCACAAACAGTAGATATAATCATCGTACAAACTATATATGGGTCCATATTTGCAGATGGACGCCTATCTTCAAGATATCCGAATCCATCATTTGCAGTTCCCATTGGAATTCTTATAGATGCTCCTCGGTCACTGACGCCATATCTAAACTCATTGATGCTGCAAGTTTCATGTAACCCGGTTAACCGTAAATCGTTATCTGGACCATATGCATCGATATGAGCTGAATGATTTTCTTTTAACATCTCACAGGCTTCATTTATGACTTCTAGTCCACCTTTTTCTCTCATTGCTTTTGTGCTGAAATTTGTATGTGCTCCAGCTCCATTCCAATCACCCTTAACAGGCTTAGGATCCAATGAGACCGTAACACCATAATCTTCACCTATTCTATTTAGTATCCATCTTGCAATCCATAGTTGATCAGATACTTCTAAACCACCAACAGGACCCACTTGGTACTCCCATTGACCTGGCATAACCTCTGCATTTATACCTGACAGTTCTATGCCAGCCATCATACACGCTTCCATATGATCCTCAACCATGTCTCTGCCATATACATTTTCTGATCCAACACCACAATAATATTGTCCTTGAGGAGCAGGATATCCCTCCGTGGGCCATCCTAAGGGATCTTTGCCTTCAAAAAGAGTATATTCTTGTTCAATTCCAAACCACGGCTCTTGATCAGCGTACTTTTCACACAAGAGTCGTAGTTTGGCTCGAGTGTTACTTTTATGCACAGTGCCATCAGCGTTAAACACTTCACACATTACTAATATGTCATCTCCACCTCTAAAAGGGTCAGAGAAAATAGAAACAGGTCTCAACATGCAGTCGCTATCATCTCCAGCTGCTTGTAGAGTACTTGAACCATCAAAACCCCACTCAGGAAGATCTTCAGCTTTTTCAATGGGGCCTTCAACTATTCTAGTTTTACTTCTAAGGTTTGCTACAGGATCATACCCATCAATCCATACATATTCAGCTTTAACTTTAGACATTCTCTTTCTCCTTTTTTAATAATTTTAATGAATTTTTGTTTTTATATGAACTAAGTACAAGTTGTGTTTCAGTTCGCTTGACCCCTGGCCATGATTGAACTTCTCTAAGTAATTTTTCCAGGGAATCAGTGTTCTCGGTTCTTACATAAAGAATGTGAGAGCCAGATCCTGTTGTTGTATAGCAGTTTAAAACGCTTAAATTTGAATTAGCTTTATTTACAACATCCTCAAAAAACTCAGAGGATTCAGAGATGATTGTTATAAAAGCTAAAACATCCATGCCAATTTTGTGATGATTCAGATTTATACTGAACCCATTGATAACTCCCGAATCTTGTAGTTTTTTTATTCTCTCTGCAACTGCAGGTACAGACATTCCAATAGAATCAGCTATATTGCTTGCTGACTCTCTCGCATTTAATGTGAGTTCATTGATTATCATTATATCTTTATCGTCAATTTGCATTATTATTTATAATATTGTTTTTAAAATATAATAATAATTTTTGTAAATTAGAAAATATTTTTAAGAAGAAAATGAAATTACCTAATAATTATAAATAATATGGAGGTTTTTCTTTAATTATGAAGATTACAATATATCACAATCCAAGATGAGGAAAAAGTAGGGGTTCAGTTGAAATCCTTGAAGATAAAAATGTAGATTATACTTGTATTAACTATTTAAAGACACCAATATCAAAAGAAGAAATTGTCAATATCATAGATATACTCAAAATTCCTGTAGCAGAGTTAATAAGAAAATCTGAAAAAGAATATACTGAAAATAATATTTCTTCAATTGATGAAGAATCAAAGCTTATTGATATGATTGTTAAATTTCCCAAGCTAATGCAAAGGCCAATTATTATTGTAGGAGATAAAGCTGTAATTGGAAGACCACCTCATAAAATTCTAGATATATTATAACAAGGTCTATTTAGAAAGAATCAGGCTGATTATATAAAAATAAATATGGAATTAGTTGTGTTGCACCACTCTAAACCCAGATGACCAATTTGATTCACCTAGAGTATATATGGAGTGCCATTTTAATCTAGAGTTATACAAGCCCCAGTCCCAACCTCCACCAAGAGATAGTTTCATATCCTGATTAAATGAGATAGAATCACTGACCCACTCAGAAACATTACCAATCATATCATATACTCCAAATGGACTTGCATTGTCAATCATGCCATTTTGTTCTTTATAAAATCCAACTGGCGTTGTTCCATTATCCCAAGGATATGTAAAATCATCTGGCACATTAAATTGACTATTTAGTACATTAATTTTTAATTGCATATCGCCGCCACTATTACTCCAAGGCCAGTTCCAGTTTGTATCAGAGCGCGCAGCTTTAATCCATTCATCATAGGTCGGCAATCGGTATCCATAGTACTCTGCAAAATGGCTTGCGCCATACCAAGTGACATGTACAACGGGGTGATCAATATAAAGAGCGTTATTAATTACAAATTCATTATTTATAATATTAATTTCACCAAAATCATATTCCCATAGCATATGTAAATTTGGATTACCAAGAACAAAGAAAGATTTTTCAATCACCTGGCTGTCTATCTCATAATTTCCATTCACGCAAATCTCACCAATGTTATTGATGCAGTCACCTACCCAAATTTGATTCTCATCAATTGCAGAATTTAGATATCTCAGATACTGCTGGTTCGTGACCTCATACTTTCCAATTTTAAAATCATATCCAATAGAGCTGGGCTCATTGCTGCCGGGGCTATTAAAATCACCTGCAGGAATCTCAACAAACTCGATGTCTGTACCATAAAGAACTAAATTAACAAGCTGAACAACATCAATCACATTTAGTAGATTATCTCCGTTTAAATCACAATATTCTTCTCCACCATTTAATATTGATTCAACCATAATAACAATATCAAGGACATTTAGAGATTCATCGTTATTAAGATCACAAATCTCTGAAAATAATATTGTTGTAAGGGCTAATATAAGCATGATTTTTTTCATCCTAAAAAATCTCCAATGAATCAAAATTTTGAGAGAATACTGATTCCACTAAATCTTGAGAATGCCCAAACCAACCAGTAATCAAGCTCGCATATATTTGTCTGTAGTCCGTTGTATGCATCAGGTTCTCATTATCATCCAAATTTGTTAAATCTGGTTCACCACCAAAAATTGAGCTATTTAAATTATTTCCTAAAATAAAATGCGGCGCAGAGCTACCATGGTCCGTTCCAAGTGCACCGTTTTCAAAGGTTCTTCGTCCAAATTCAGAGGTCGTCATCACAATAACATCATCACCCAGCCCCTGGTTTTCTAAATCCAATGCAAAGGATGCCATCGAGGTTGACAGTCTGTCCAGCAGTGTTTCTTGCCTTGAAAGTTGATCATCGTGAGTGTCAAACCCACCATGGTGCACCAGATAGAATGGAGAGTACAACCCCCCTGAAATGAGCTTTGCAATAATTTTTAGATATTTTCCTGGAGTATTGTTTGTATAGTTTACTGTATTTTGGCCGTTCAGTGAGGCCTCTTGAATCACATCCGCATAGTTAAATGACAGCGCGCTAATCTGACGAATAAAATCAACCTCCTGGCTTGCTGCAGTTTCAATTGGGTTCTCACCATCTATCGGTTCATCATAAGTTTCATTGACCAATTGATAGAATGTTTCAGGGTCATCCACCAGAACACCAGTCATTCCATCCTCACCGGTTAACTGCAGTGTATTGGAATTTCCAATTTGAAATGCAGGAGGATCCAATGGAGGGCTAGAATGAACATCTGATATAATCTGCTCTATGTACCGTGCAATCCAGCCCGTAGACACCACCTCATTGCTGTCTGACCCACTTCTCCATATATCAGTTGACCTGAAGTGAGATAGGTTCTGAGAGTTGTACCCTACATTTTCTATTACCGCCAACTTATCCATTTCCCAAGCCGCGTGCAACTCTGATAGCTCAGGATGCAGACCCAGATTATTAGAAATTGGTAAAACTGAGCTTGATGGAATTCCAATATTTGGACGAAGTTGATAATAGATATCATTGGTATAAGGAACAACAGTGTTCAGCCCATCATTTCCACCACTTAAATTAATAAGAATAACCGTTTTATTATTAAATGCTTCTCTTAAATCTCTTAGGATTGGTTGTCCCCACAGTGGCTGCAGAATACGAGGCAGGAACAATGACCCACCTATCGCAAACATAGATTTTTTTATAAAATCTTTTCTTTTCATCGTAATTGAAATTCCTCTAGTCTCATCATATGTTTAATCACATCCTTAAGGCGCTGAGGTGTTTCTGCATCGTAGAGATTCCAATCGTATATCTCCGAGCCATCCAGCAACTCTTCAACCAGCAAATCAATTGTTAGACTTGAAGGTTGAATTGCAAACAGATACTCAGATATTTCAGAAACCAAAACCTCTGGATTATTAGGATCAGAAAATCTTTCAGCAAATTCAACAACGCTATCCCAAGCAGGAAAAACATCTTCATATCCATCCACCACCTGATTAGAAAATGATTTTCTGTAGGGCAGTGTAAAGGTATTTATCCAACTTCTATATCCATCCCATCCACTGACATCAGGAGGATGGAACAATGCCTGGCCCAGAACCCAATTATACCACAACATAAACTCATTTTTATTTTCAGGTTCTATATATAGCTGGCGAAAAGTACTCATTGAAAACCAAACTGGATTTTTATATTTTGCACCTCTAAAATTAATATCATAAAAGTGTTCACTAGAAAAAAGCAACCTCAAAACTGGTTCTATTTCATAGTCATTATCTAATAGTTCTTGAGCCATCTGCTGCACGATTTCATCGTCTGGAATTTCATAAACAAACCACTGATATAATTTTCTGCTAATAAATTCAGCAGGTTCAGCTCTATCAAAAATCAAGTCAATCAAGTCATCCACTCCAATATCTCCTGAAACACCTAAAATAGTTTTAAATCCATGGTCGTGCCTTGTTGGTGAGTAGATTGAATGAACTCCATTTGTAGAAATCCCGGTGAGAGCCCTTGCAGCTTCCTCTATGTCCGTCTGGCTGTAGTTTCCCTCTCCCATAGTAAACAGCTCCAGAAGCTCTCTAGCATAGTTTTCGTTAAATGTGAAGTTAGTTTCACTGACAAAGTAATTTTGGTCATTATCCAGCCACTGTAGCATCGCTGGATCATAATTTATTGATTTAACTAAATCTTTAAAATTACCTGTTGCATTTTGTCTGATGAGCTGATTTTGCAGATACATAGATGAGGTAAATTTTACAACCGCGGCAGAGGTAGCAAAATGATCATGCCAAAATAGAACCATCATCTCAGAAATATTTAATCCTGATCCGTTCATTAAATCCAACCACCAATCTTGAAGATCTACATAATTATCTTCCCAGCTATCTCTTATTGAGTCTTTTTGAGATACAGCTAATTGACCAAAATCAGGATGTGGA
>CAYNPP010000013.1:8013-10283 GCA_964399095.1 uncultured bacterium
CTCTAATTTTCTCGCAGAACGTTGCACTGGCCGAAAATCAGGATGAGGAAAATGGTGTATCCAATCAAATTCAGGAATTGGTTTTGTGTTTCTAGTAAACAGCAAATCAAGAACTCCTTCTAATCCAATATCAGATGCATGCTCAATCTCTTCTAGAGTAGGACCAAAAGTTGTTCTTCTTAACAAATGAGCTGCATCACTTTCTGAAATTTCTTCTCGACTTTGGTAGATATTTCTATGCTCTGAAAAAATTGTAGATGTTTCTTCTTCAAATCTTTCACTACTAAAATATTTAATGAGATTTAAATTATTTGCATTTGAATTTGTTGGGGAAATATTTTTGGGCGGAAAATTTTCTAAAGAAAAAATGAAACTAAAAATAACTAATAATAATATATGTCTTTGCTGGAAAAACATACAGTAACCTACGTCAATTTTTCCATTTATACAAAATCACAGTTGTGATTGTTTTCAAATTTTTTATGGAATATAGAATCTGATTGCAAGTGAATTCTGGAGAGGAATTGCCTGCTCATTATAGGATTGATTAAATAGATACTCCACGCCCTGATTCTTATCTGGAGATTCTATCCCAATTGTAGCACCGTGGTCATCAACATTGTATATATCCTTATACTGGAAAATAATCTCTCCATCAGAATTATTCCCTGGAATTAATATTAATTGAAACGTCTCATGCACACACTCTTCAGGGTCCTCAACTGAATCAAAGCTGAGCGAGAGTGCATACAAAATATCAAAAACATCAATATTCCCATCATTGTTGCAGTCAGCTGAATCTAATTGAGCATCACTTGGATCATAATTATCTAGTATGATACTGACAATCATCACCATATCCTGCACGTTTACGATAAAATCTTCATTGACATCGCCAACTGAGTTACTTTCGCAGTACTCATCTACATGACCATTTGCTATATTGTTCCACTGAATTACAAATTTAGATTCGTCTTCAATCCACTGTGAGTATATATTTAGTGGCTCGGTGCCGTTGTTATCATCCAGATCATCATAGAACGGAGCGAGCATGCCGTATGGTCCAATCGCTGCTGTTATTGAGTTGTTATAGAAATAACTTAATGCGTCGCACGCTTGTCCATCGTTAGTGTTTCCATCCAAACATCGTAAGAATGATGCCCAGCCATTTGAGCAAACTGTGAGTTCAGAGAAGCTCTCTCCATAGTACATGAAATCAAAGTTCAGCGGGATTGTAGTGTTTGTATCATCTGCTAAATTTAAATTGGTTCCCGTCTCTGATATCTCAATCCAATCATAGTTAACTATCTCAAATTCATAGCCATAGTCTTCATCTTCTTCCTCATCATTGCTAGGAGGTACAGCAGCAGAATTATCATTTTGAGCAATAATATTTAACTCATAAGACTCCTGATAATACTGTCCCTTATTAATATAAAATGTAAGTATATTTCCTACGGAAACTTCATTTTCAAAATCTTCTATATAAATTATTCCATTTGAATCTGATATGCCTTTCCCAATCAATTCATCTTCATAGATAAGCGCACCAACAACATCCTTGATTGGTTCTCCCGTATCATTATCTGTCACTGTTGCAAAAACATAATTATTACTTAGATTTTCTCCTTCTTCAAAAATAGCGGTCATCCTAGTAGGCTCTTTTATCCACACACTCAGACTAGGATCACCTAGCACACCATATACATGGTGATAAAATTCAGGGATGTCCGTCCCATTGATTACTAAGCCACTGAATTCTTTTGTAACAGCCTGCTTCCCTTTATGTAATCCTGGAGCAAGCTCACTTACTCTTCCCTCAAGAAATTCATCCCAAATTGATCCACATAGAACATTGTTAAATCTTGTATCTGTATCTAAATCTGATGGGCCAATTACGGCAACTGCACCCTTTGGTGCTGTTATAGTTCCTGCAGTTAACAAAGTTTCTCCAAAGCAAAATACCTGCTGCTCGTTTCCAAAGTCCCCTGTATTACAAACAAAGCTAAAAACAACAGGAAGCGAAAAAGATGGGTTCAATAAATCCTGAATTTCGTCTAATCTAAACTGTGGCTTATGCCAACCCCTTGCATCTCCCCATCCTCTATAATTAATCACTCCAACACCAGCATTCCATGATGCCTCAATCTGATCTGGACTCGTTGCCCAATCATAATTATATTTATGAAAGAATGCACTGTCAACTTGGCTGTATCCAAAAAAATATAATTCTTCTTGAAGCCATTTTGATGTCCATACTGGAGTTACAG
>CAYNPP010000013.1:10293-14368 GCA_964399095.1 uncultured bacterium
GTTACAGGCCAATTTGATGGAGAAGTGCCCTCTCCACTATAATTTCCAGCAACAACCAAAGCATTATTTAAATAACTTGGATCAGGAATAAAAGATTCATTTAGCGTAGCATACTGAATATTTCTTTTAATAATATTTGCTAAATCAGTTGTGCTCCCTATCGACCATCTTCCTAGAAAAAAATGAGGCGACAACACATCCTCTCCGTTGCCTGTATCAAAAAAAGTGTAGGGATAATCTGTCTGATCATTTTCATTCTCGTTGTATGATGGGATTTCAAAAGTTGGGATATTATAACTATCATTATTTTGATTTACATCTCCAACGAGAAGCACATACTCAAGCATAGGATCAGCGCTATAATAATCAATTAAGTAATTCTTTAAATCCATACTCACGCTACCATTAATACCATATATATCTAAATCTGAATCCCCCTCTCTAAAAGACACCACCTCAACATCAAATCCCTGAGTTTTTTTGAGATTTACAAAATTTGTCATATAAATCGTATACAAATCTGGATTCGACAAAACAATTAAATAAGTTCCCCTTTCAAAACCATCTCTATCAAATATAAAATTCTTCTTAGACAATGGATTGACATTGCTAAAACAAAAACTCATTGAAACAAAATAAATAATAAAAATTTTAAATAACATCTATTCTCCTAATATAAAAGCCACTATACTAACTATATCCATCACATCTATGTTTCCATCTAGATTTCGATCTCCAGAGCACTCTTGAAAGCCAGACGCACCTACATTGTCTAGTAAAATACTTATTAGTATAATGATATCATCTATCGCTATCTCACCATTATGATTAATATCACCTTTCAAGCAATCACTTAAAGGTGTTTTCATGATTTTTAAATTATCTAATGATAATCCTCTGTATCCAATCGTTATATCAGAAACAATCCCCATACTTAGCTTGTAATTTTCGTAAGCAGGCAATGTTGCGAAATAATGTTCTTCAGTCCAGTTATGGTTATAGAAAGAAAATAACCTTATGCTATCAGCAGAGCTAAAAGCATCAAAATAAAGGGTATCTCTATCCCATTCAACTTCATATTTCATGTTTAAATTAATTACAAAATTAATGTCAGAGCTATCCTGGCTATTTGAGTTATTAAATATATAATCTGAAGAATTAATTCGTATGGGACCTGGAGGACTAAAATTAGAATAAATCAAGTCTTGCTGAGATAATAGTTTCCCATCATTGCTCACCCAATCGCCCATAACAATTTCCCAATTTTCTAGATTATCAAAATCATCGTTAAAGACCAGGTCATACCACTGTAGTTCAATATTTTTTTCAACATTATCATTCATTGTGATTACTTCAAGATGGGGAAGGATATCATCAGACAAAATGGTAATGTTGTATTCTCCCTCAGGTAATGAAAAGAGATTATCTCCTTCATACAAATTATATTCAAATTTATTATTATAACTTTCTAAAATTAAAGAAACAGTACTTGAATGAGTTTCCGGTAGATCTAAACTTAATACTAAATTATATTGTGTTTTTGGAACCATTTGGATGTTAAGCTCACTAATAATATCTGCGCTTGGCGTTAAATTGCTTACAAAATAGTCATGATATCCAAATTTAGTAAATATTAAGTCAAAAGAATCCAAGTAAAGGAGCCTCCTGAATCGACCAAACTCATTTGTTTTTCTAGGCTCTAAAATTCCTCCATCCATTTCGTGCACGACTACCTCAACTCCCTCAATTGGAATTCCAGAAGATTCATCTGAAATAATACCAGTAACCTGATATATATCAGGGCCGGTAGGATAATTTATACCCGCTGCTCTTTTCATTAGATAAAATGCTCCTGGTAAATTTCTATCAATCGTATTCTCAATTAAATCAACATCCGTTGGCTGTATATTGTCTGTTCCAACCTCAATGAGATATTGTATGCATCCTGTTGTGGCGTAGGTCCAATCATGAGCATTTCCGCGCATTGAACCACTTGCTGCGAAATGATAGTTCCCATCTCCAACTTCTGATAAAGTTAACTCAGCAATTTGCTGGCCAAGGGGCTGAATTACCTGATAATCTGGTGAAATCTTTGGGCCTGTCCATAGCCATGGATAGATAACTCTTTCTGCTACACAACCAGAGCGAGAGCTATGATAGGCAATTGAAAGCAAAAAATCATGCTCTAATAGTAAATCTCTGATTGCTACAACTTCATTTTCTGAAAATGGGCTTTCTCCCCTATAATAATCATAATTTGAAACATATGATGGATTCGAACCACAGCCCTCATCTGTCTCAAGATACTCATCACCAAAAATCCAATTTAAGCTATAGTTTCTATTTAGATCTACACCATCAATATCATTTCCATACCCATTTGTATCAAAATCAAAAGCACCATTCTGATTTGCATCTCTTTTGTTTTTCCTATAGCTTAGATCCTGCACCCACACACCAGACTCTTCCCATCCATGAACAACATGAAGACCTTCAGGGTTATAAGTAGGAACAATCCAAATTTCAGAGGAATACAATAGTCCGGCTAAAGTTTGATACTCCGTTGGATATTCTTCTGGATGTAAAAATCTATAAATAAGCTCCATAGAGATTTCTACTCCAAGTATCTCTTCTGCATGACACTGCCCTAATATCAATACACGTGGCTTGTCTTGATGCTGATTTGCATTAAAGGATAATTTTACAGCCCAAAAAGGTAACTCATCCTCCGTAGATACACCTATTTCGATTAGTTTATAAATTGGGCCGGAACTTTCTCCATAGGGAGAATTTACATTTATGGAATCTCCAAATTCATTATCCCAATTGTGCAAAATAGAATCTATGTCAGAATAGGTATGATATCTACTTGGCAAGGGGCTATCAGCAAAAGATAGCTGAGTAGCAATAGTCACTAATATAAATCGATATAAAATTCCCATATTAATTAAGTATGTTTTCAACTGTCATCGTCACATCAAGTATATCTATATTGCCATCTTGATTTACGTCTGCTGCACACAGCTCCCATGAACTTGGAGATGAAATATCAAGTATAATATTTATTATTCTAATAACATCAAATATATCAATATTGCCATCACCATTTAAATCCATATACACACACTCAGCTTCCTCGTAAGGAGATATTAACTGACCATAAATATTGGTAAGAAGTTCCTTCCCTGTACTTCTATCATCTTCCCAGAAAGCCAAATAAAGGTTCTCCTCTTCCGATAACACTCCAAATTTTACATTAATCTGTCCAAATGGTGCAGTTGAAAGGGGAATACCCCCTGATTGATAAACTACTAAACCCTCAGTGTTGATTTCTTGATAGTATGCGTCCCATTCAAATGATAGGTTAAGACTTTGATCAATACCATCAGCACTTCTCATATCTTCCCAACCAATTAAATATGATCCATTCATCGCCGAAAATACCGTTGGATTTTGTTGCTGACTTCCTTCTATTTCTGCTACTCCAACCTCATTTGATACAGAAATCTGATTATCGAAACTGAAAATGTTGCATAAAATATTTACATCTGCAACTTCATCTCCTGCTTCATTTGTATATGTGTCTCTGCCATCATTCCAGCAAACTAGATACTGATCTGCAACTGAGTTATATGTTATGTCAGAACTACGTTGATCATTTTGCACATCTGAAATTACTTCACCGTCTTGTGAACCAAGCATATTTCCATCAAATGAGAAAATTTGGGCATATACACCTGAAGCAAATTCACTTGAAGATGACTTGTATGTAACAATAAGCTCATTGTCACCCACAGCATAAGATTCAAACTGAGGATTCTGACAATCTTCACACATATTCATTTCATTTAATACAATCCCATATTGATCCACAAATACAGCTACAAGATTAACACCCATAAAACTTGCAGATTCATATATAACAATCACGCCCGTCCCAAGTGGATTAGGAATTATAGCCTTAACCAATGCATCTGCAAAATCCCCTTCAACTATATTAATAGGGCTACTCCATACAGAATTTCCATTAGAATCATACTTAGCTAGGAATATTCCGTATGCAAACTCTAAGCTT
>CAYNPP010000013.1:14378-15390 GCA_964399095.1 uncultured bacterium
CTGAATATTTTTGATCCTCTCCATTATCATCTACAGCCATACCTTGATCATCACCAATTATATTCAATTCTGAATCAAGAACTTGAACATACTGTCTGTAGGGCCCATCATATTGATGAAAATTCATCATAATATTTTCTTCAACGCTAGCAAGCTTTGCTCTATAGTTATAATTTCCTCCATGAGGCCCCTGAAATGGATTGAGTGAAAGAGGAGAAGACTCTTCGTTAGAATCGATTGTAAAGTCCTCCTCTACAATCAAACCATAAGTAAATGAGCCTGGGTGACCTGAGCTTAAATATCTGTTATCTTCCCACGCAACTATATGTTTTCCATTAGATAAATATAAAGAGTTACTTAGCAAGGCATTTCCATCAACACCATACCAAACTTCTTTTCCATCTTGATCAAAATGAATCCCAGAGTCAGTCAATTTTTGAAGTTCAATTATTATATTTGAGCCCTCTTTCCTATCTATCCATACAATATATGCCTCTCCATTATTATTACACTTAATTAATGGAAATTCCTGAGGCCCTGAATCAATGTCAATCTCTATCCCATTATTATAGGATACATTCCCATCCATATCAATATGAGTGGCATAAATATCTGATCCCGCCCATTCTTGATTATAGTCACCTCTGCCATCTACCCATGCAAAAAAAGCACCACCATTATTATCTACTGACATCCTTAGCTGGTCCTGATCCTCTGCATCATCAGCTAATTGAATGCCATTCTCTTGCCAAATCAAATTTCCATATTCATCCATTTTCTGAACGTAAGGATCAACATTATTATCTCTCTTGTCCTCCCAATATATGAATGCATGTGTTCCATCAGTTTTAACTCTTGGTGTAGCTTGTTGCCCTTCATCATCACATATCACTAAACCATTTGATTCTAATACCTCATTCCCTTCATTGTCGAATATCTGTGCATACACATCGCCATCTGGATCATTTCTCAAATCTCTCCATACCCCTGCTACATTAATAATATTAAAAGT
>CAYNPP010000013.1:15400-18522 GCA_964399095.1 uncultured bacterium
CATTTCTTAAATCACGCCACACAATGACATCTCTATTCTCATTAAATGTTGTAACTTTAGCTTTTTGTTGATTATTCTCCGCGTCACATATCAATTTCCCATTATAATCTTCACCTTCATTCCAAAGCATTTCCATGTTTGAGTTAAATCGCTGTGCTCTTAAATCTGATTCTTCATCTAAGTTATAGTCAGTCCATACCATAACCGCTTCACCATTGCCTGCATATTCCAGACTAAAGCTGCCACTTTGCTCAGATGAAATCAACACCCCATCACCAACTGAAGAAATATCTTCTTGATTTGAAGCTAAATGACTTCCTCTATAAGTTCCAGAACCATTTTTATCTACCCATACTGCAAAAGCACCACCATTGCCATCTATACATAGATTATGGGATGATTGCTCCCCTGATTGATTTGATAAAGGGACTCCATCAAAATCCCACATTCTATTTCCATCTGAATCTAAATGTTGACCATAGATATCACCGTAATAATTTTCATTTCTATAATCTCTCCAAATTATATATGCTCCTCCGGATCCATCAGATACTAAGAGTGGGTCTTCCTGTCTGCCATCATAATCTGATACTATAGCACCTCCTACTCCCCAAAGATAATTTCCATCGTTATCAATCTTCTGAGCATATAAGTCACGAATGCCATTTCTAGTATCTGACCATGAAATAATTAAACTTCCATCTCCTGCTATACTACCTGTCCTCTGCCATTCAATATGTTCTCCCTGTCGAAACGGAAGTCCATTTTCTTGCCAGTTGAATTGTGAAAAAATCAAAGAAATATGAATTGTAACCATAAAAATTTTTAACATTTATTAATTTCCTATCTTATAAATTGAAATGCCATTTTCAGATCCTACATAGATGTTGCCATCTGAAACATGAACATCAAATACATAATTATCATTTCCTGTATCGAGTATCCCTTTAAATGCAACAGACATAGACTCATTCCATTCATATAATAAAATTCCATCATTTCCTGCAGCTAATGCTAATAACCCAGAATTGTAATGAATTGCACTGATTGAGTATCCATTTGCTATAATTAAGTTATTAACTATATCACCATTAGAGTCAAGTAACGCAATGTAACATCCTCTATCATTTGAGAACCCTCCCATTACAAAATCATTAATAATAAATAAACTCTCAGCCTCGCCACCTTGGATATAAAAATCATCAATAAATTCTAAATGATTTTCTTGATTAGGTGGGGATCCTAATCTCTGATATTTATATATTTTGACACCCAATGCTCCATCTGTTGCAGCTAAAAGATTATTTGCATAAAAAATCTCCATAGCTTCTAAATCTAAATTTATAAGGGGATCGCACTCACCTTCAGTAAAGAAGGTCTGTCCATAATCCTCTATATTATAGAAGTCTCTAGCTCCGATTGATGTTGAATAAGGAATGAAATCAGCAGGAAGTACATCAAAATGCTTTTGTAAGGTAAAGAGTATAGTTGTATCCTGTATATCATCATTCACTGCAAAACTTCTATATAACAGGCTATTTCCACAGTGTCCCATAGTTTCAGTTTCTCCACTTTCATAGTACTCAATCATTATATTATCTACATCATCAAGTATAAATGCCATATCATTAAGATTTCCTGATATAAGAACTTCATATGCAGCATCATCTCCCACCTGAGGATTAATATCAGGTATATGATTAGCTAGCTCTAGAGAAGGGTTGGATTCTGAATCAAGTATATTATATCTTGAATATCCATTAGCGCCCAAAGCTGCAACTAAAACCATATCTTCTACATCAATTGCTCTACAAAAATCTACAGTATCAATATGCTCTTGATAGGAAACAGATATACCCACAGGTTCAGAAGGAGTCTTACATGCTGATAACAATAATAATAATAATATAAATACATAATCTTTCATTCATTCTCCCTACTAAAATAATATATTTAATGCTCTCTCATATGAGACACTGATAATCACCTCAAATTTATTAAACTCTTTTAATTCTCGCACCCATTCATAGTCTGAGGTAACATCTCTAGAACGATATTTAAATTTTGCAGATAGATCTATAGTGTTTATCTCTTTTTTTATCCAGAACATCATATTATACTCAATGTGCTCCCTGCCATTATGAAGGGCATCTACCACTGACTCAGTTTCATAAATTCTATTTTTAATTATAGAAGAAAAGCCAAACTGATTTATTACCTTTGATTTTATATTCTTTTTAGCACTGAATCCATACTGACGTTCAATATAGGACCTATCTGTTGTAGTTGTTAAATAACCAGAATCAAAGGTGACATTTTCCCCTTTTGAAATTCCCCCATAAAAACTATTCAAAAAATTGAGTATACTTGTATATAACCTTAAATCAATCTGAGAAATCTGTGTATCAAATTCAGTAAAGTTAGCATTATAATATAAATTTGTAGCACTGTACCTTATCTTAAGCCAACTTTTACCCTTAATTCGATGTGAATAGGATAATAGTGCACCTTCTGAGGAAAAGAAGCATTGAGAATTTTCAAGTTTTGATGTATCATGATCTATATAGTTTCTCAGATAGTATCGCGGTAGCAGGCGATGAGAAAGCCTCAACCAATTATAAGGTGAGAATCTAATCCCAATTTCGGAAAAATATATATTATATGATTTATCGTCCGATGAATAATATTGATTACTACTAACAGAAAACTTAAGTTCAGTTTTTAATTTATTTGTTAATTGTGGTTTATAATTAAGAATCAATTTTGGTGATAGAAAAGCGCTGTCAAATGTTCTAGAATTTACAATTGGATTTGATGTGTCAAATAAATCACTTATATCGCTTTCAGATAATCTGAAGATATTGTTATCATATCCAATAGATAGAGAGTATGTGGTATATATTGGAGTTCTAAATCTATCCAAATAGTTCTCACTCAACAATGGAGATAAAAGAAAAAATAGAACAGAAAAATACAATGAGGCTTTATTTTTCATATTGCTTCACTTTTATATAAATCGAATTATTTGACATCCCACCATTTTTTATTGTATAATAATGTTTCCCGCTAGGAACATTAATCCAACATGTTCTCCATTTTCCCACTTTCTCTCCAGAGCTCTT
>CAYNPP010000014.1:0-16039 GCA_964399095.1 uncultured bacterium
AATATGATTACATGGAAAATTGTCCTGGCTGAGGAAATATACGGACCCAGTTGGATCCATCTCCTGGAACTGATCTAATTAATGAAGATCCTCTTTTCATTGATCCTGAAAACTACAATTTTAGCTACATTGATTCTTCTCCATGTATAAATAATGGAAATCCTGAATACTATGATCCAGATGGAACTATCAGCGACATAGGCGCAAATATATATTCTAGTTTAGAAATTGGTGATTGTAATCAAGATTTTGAACTTAATATTATGGATATAATTTATATTATTAATAACTGTATACTAGATGTTTTAGTAGATAATTGTAATTGCAGCGATTTAAATCAAGATGGAGATTATAATGTCCTTGATGTAGTATATATAGTTAACTTAATTTTATCGAATTAATTCACCATTTTTCATAATCATTTGCAATCTATCAGAATTAAACCAATAAGGTATTTCACTTAATGATTTAATATCCCAAAATAAAATATCTGCATTAAATCCTTGTTTGATTAAGCCAATATTATTTTCTCTCTTTAGGGATTTAGCTGCAATATAAGTAGAAGCAGTAAAGGACTCATTTATAGATAATCCACAATATAGACAAGAAAGAGCCATCATGAAAGGCATAGAGTAAATTGTACAGGAGCCTGGATTATAATCTGTTGCTATTGCGACATCACAACCAAAATCAAGCATTTTTTTCCCATTTGCATAACTATTCAAGCCAAGGAAAAGAGTTGTCCCTGGTAAAATTGTGGCAACCACATTATTCTTTGCCATATTGCTTAATCCTTCATCGTTAGACATCATAAGATGGTCAGCTGATATTGCACCAACCTCTCCAGCAATGAATGCACCACCTGAATCGCTAAATTCATCTACATGAAGTTTTATATCAAGAGAAAAATTCTGAGCAGAATCAGCAATTTTCAAAACTTGATTTTTATTATAATATCCTTCTTCAAAAAAAATATCGCAAAATTCGGCTAAATCTCTATTTGAAACTTCTGGAATCATTTCATTGCATATTAAATCAACGTATGAATCGGGCTTCATATCAATTGGAAAATCATGTGCACCCATAAAGGTTGGAACTAAATCAATATGATTTTTCTCATCTAATTCTCTTACAACTTCAAGACTTTTAATTTCATTTTCGATATCAAGTCCATATCCAGATTTTACTTCAATTGTAGTTGTTCCACTTTTAATAATATTATCCAAATATTTTTGACATTGTTCTAGTAACTCTTCTTTAGATGTTTGTCTTAGTGATTTTATTGTAGATTTAATGCCACCACCACTAGCTGCAATATTTAAATAATCTAATCCATTTATACGGGACTCAAAATCTTTTGACCTATTTGATGAAAATATTAAATGGCTATGTGAGTCTATAAATCCAGGAGTAAGAATACAACCATTAGCATTAATAATTTGATCGGCAGCTATATCTTCATCATTAATTTTTTTTATTAGCTTATTTTCAATTATAATTGAATTTGCTTCTATTTCTATGACATCATTTTTTTTTACATCATATGTTATTATTTTATCAAAATTTATAATTTTTTTTATCATAGATTTGGTATTTTCAATTTTCGTTTTTTTGCAATATCAATTGCCTTTGAATATCCTGCATCTACATGACGTGCTACTCCAAGACCAGGATCATTGGTTAATACTCTATTTAATCTCTCTTGCATCTGATCCGTGCCATCTGCAACGATTACCAGTCCTGCATGTGTTGATAATCCAATTCCTACACCCCCACCATTATGAACAGAGACCCAAGATGCACCACTAGCAGTACTAAGTAGTGAATTTAATATTGGCCAATCAGCAACAGCGTCAGAACCATCCTTCATATTCTCTGTCTCTCTATTTGGTGAAGCGACTGAACCTGCATCCAAATGATCTCTCCCAATTACAATGGGTGCTTCTAGCTCTCCGCTTTTTACCATTTCATTTATTGCCTCACCAAAAATATTTCTTTCTCTGTATCCAAGCCAACAAATTCTAGATGGAAGCCCTTGAAACTTTATTTTTTTGCGCGCCATTTTTATCCATCTTGCTAAGGCTTTGTCTTTAGGAAAAAGCTCTAAAACCTTTTGGTCGGTTTTATATATATCTTCTTTATTTCCCGATAATGCAACCCATCTAAATGGACCTTTACCCTCACAAAAAAGTGGTCTAATATACTCAGGGACAAATCCTGGAAAATTAAATGCATCCTTAACACCTGCATTATCTTTTGCTTGTCCCCTGATATTATTTCCATAATCAAATGTTACTGATCCCTTTTGTTGCATTTCTAACATCATTCGACAATGTATCCCTATGCTATGGTATGATTTTTTTATATATTCATTCGGATTTTCTATTCTTAGCTTATCTGCTTCAGAAATCGAAATTCCATGAGGAATGTATCCATTCAAGGGGTCATGGGCAGAGGTTTGGTCTGTTAATATATCTGGAATTATATCTTTATCAATCATTTTTTTTAGAACTTCTGCAGCATTCCCCAACAATCCGATTGAAATTGATTGTCCATTTTTTTTATTTTCTGTCGCTATTCTAATTGCCTCATCAAAATCTGATGTTCCAATATCTAAATATTTTGTTTTTAATCTTTTATCTATATTCTGCTGATTTACTTCAATAGAAATATTAACCCCTTGGTTCATAGTAACTGCAAGTGGTTGTGCTCCTCCCATACCACCTAATCCTGATGTAACTGTTAGTGTATTTTTAAGTGTACCATTAAAATGTTTCCTAGCTACCTCAGCTAAAGTTTCATATGTGCCCTGCAAAATACCTTGAGTCCCTATATATATCCAGCTTCCTGCAGTCATTTGCCCATACATCATGAGCCCCTTCTTATCCAAATCTCTAAAATTATCCCAATTTGACCATTTAGGAACAAGCATTGAATTTGAGATTAAAACCCTTGGTGATGATATGTGAGTCTTTAATATTGCTACTGGCTTACCTGATTGGATAAGCAATGTTTCATCATTATCTAAATTTTTCAACGAATCTATTATTTGATAATAACAATCCCAATCCCTAGCTGCCTTTCCATATCCACCATATACAATTAAATCATCTGGAGATTCTGCTACATCTGGATCTAAATTATTCTGTAGCATTCTAAATGCAGCCTCTTGTTGCCATCCTTTACAGGTTAGTTTATCTCCTGTTGGAGAAGATATATTTTTCTTTAAATTCATTTTAATCTCCAATAAATCTTTTTTTATATATATAGTTTGAAACTATATCATTAATTAAAATTTCCTCTTTTTTAATTGATTCATAGGGAAACAGTGAAATCATATTAAACCCGCTTAGCTTTGAGAGGAGTAACTTCTCAGCGACACTTTCTTCATTCTGATTATATAAAGATATCCCGATAATAATTCTACTTGGGTTAAAGCTAATAACGTTTTCTTTAATATTTAATAAATTTGTTATAAATATATTATTATTTTCTGTGTAATTCATAACAACAACAAAATCCATAATATTATTCTCTAGCCAATTGACCCAATTTTGAGACCATCTATCTCTTGCTTCAATGGGATTTACTTTTACTGCAGCACTTATTAATATCTCATGATTATTTATTTGAATAAAGTTATTTAATGATTTTACCAGATTAGAAATATTATTACAATTAAAATTAGACCATATAGAACTAATGGAGTCACTCTCAGTTTTTGACCAACCAAATTTTGCACTAAATAGCCCTCTATTTATATCTCGAGGATCAAAATTATAAATAGATTTAAATAAATTGATTCCTTCTTTATTGTAACCAAAATATTTATCTTGAAATCTAATATAATCTAAATGTATACCATTAAGTTTAGGATATTTTATGATTAACTCTTTGAAAATATCCAATAAATACAAATTGACCTCAGGATGATTTGGAGATAGATACATCCCCTCCCATCCATTAAAATTATTTTTATCTAATTTGATATTTCTATCAGATTTGCCATTAAAATCAACTTCAAACCAATCTGGATTTGTAAAATATAAATGATTTTCATTTAATGGAGGTGTTAATGCTGACCATATTAAATAAGTATTAAGCCATGCGTGTATTTTTATATTAAATACTTTACCAAGAGTAATTATATATCCTAATGGGTCAAAATTATTCTCAATATTTTGATTATGGTTAATTAAATCAGAATAATATAGTGCATCACCCCGAGATCTAACTTGGACAAATATATTTTCTACGTTTAATTCATCTGCTTTTAGGAATAATGAATCTATAGAATTCTTAGTATATAAATTATTTCTTTTTACCCATAATGATGCTTCAATATCATTGAAGGCAATGAGGAAATTAGTTGATAATAAAAATAATAATAAAAGAGGAAAATTATTTTTTATTTTTATCAGATTCAGGTTCTTCTAGTTCTTCTTTGGGGGTTAAACCAACAAATTCAATAATAGACATTTTTGCATTATCATTATTACGATTGCCTACTTTAATTATTCTAGTATACCCACCATTTCTTTCATTATAATTAGGAGCAATTTCATGAATAAGGACATTAGACATCTTCTTACCTAAACTCCCGGGTAATTTTTGTGTAATTAATCTGTGGCTACTTAAATTATTTTTCTTCGCATATGTAATTAATCTCTCTATGAAGCCTTGTAATTCTTTTGCTTTAGGTAGTGTCGTTTTAATTCTTTTATGCTCAATTAAAGACATTGCTAGATTTCTCTTTAATGCCTTTCTATGGCTTGATGTCCTATTTAATTTTCTTCCTCTTACTTGATGTCTCATAATTTACTCTATATTCATGTATTGCGAAATATCCATACCAAACTCTAAACCAAGTTCACTCAATTTCGCTACCAATTCTGTTAATGATTTTCTTCCAAAGTTTTTAAATTTAAGCATCTGACTTTCATCTTTAGATACTAATTCTCCAATTGTCTTAATTCCAGCTGCCTGTAAACAATTGTGACTTCTCACTGAAAGTTCCATTTCTTCAATTGTCTTCAATAATAAATTCTTAATTTCTAATGCCTCATTAAGCTCTTTATCATCAACCGGCTTGATTGATTCTGAATCATCAAAAAGGAAAAACCCAAAATGTTGTCTTGCTATATGAGCTGCATGATTTATAGCATCCTTTGGGTCGGTTGAGCCATCGGATTCTATCTTTAAAGTTAACTTTTCATGTCCTTCTGATGATGCTGCTAATGGATCAACATTCCACATAACTTTTTTTATTGGATTAAATAAGGAGTCTATTGGTATTGTACCTATAGTGTCATCTGGTCTAATATTATTGTTTGCCAGTGAGTAGCCCTTTCCTCTTGATACCCGCATTTCTATATCAAGCTTAATATTGCTTGTAACTTCACATATATAGTGATCGGTATTTATTACTTTAAAATCATTCAAGTAATTATTTAAGTCCTTTCCTTTAAAAATTTTAGGTCCTTCTATCGTAAAATTAATTGCTTCTGGGCCCTCCTCAATCATATTAAATCTAATTTCTTTTAAATTCAATATTACCTCAGTTAAATCTTCTTTTACTCCATCTATTGAAGTAAACTCATGTTGAACACCATCTATTTTTATAGAAGTAATAGCAGCCCCTGGTAATGAAGTTAGCAATATTCTTCTTAAGCTATTTCCTAAAGTTACACCATATCCTCTTTCAAATGGTTCTGCCTCTAATAATAATGAATTATTTTCATCATGTAATATATTTACATTTATATCTTGAAAGTGTTTATTTTTTGACATTATTTACCCCTTAATTATTTAGAATACAATTCAACGACTAGCTGTTCATTTAATGGTTCACTCATTTCATCTCTTTCTGGGACAGATAAAAACGTTCCCTTTAATTGAGCTTTATCAATTTGAAGCCATGGCATAGGATTATCTCCTTGAACCTTTCTAAGTGAATCCTGAAATAAATCCATTTTTTTACTCTTATCTCTCACTTTTATAACATCTCCAATTTTTAGTTGAAAAGATGGAATATTAACGACTCTATTATTTACAATAAAATGCTTATGAGATACTAATTGCCTGGCTGATCTTCTTGTTGGAGCTAATCCCAATCTATATATAGTATTATCAAGACGAGATTCTAACATAATTAATAAATTATGACCTGTAGGTCCAGATTTTGATTGTGCTTTCTTAAAATAATTTCTGAATTGCTTTTCAAGCAAACCATATAAATATTTCAGTCTTTGTTTCTCTCTAAGCTGAATACCATAATTTGATAATTTCCGTCTCCTCGACATTCCATGCTGCCCCGGTGGATAATTTTTTCTAGGATTTGAAAATTTTGGTGATTCAAAAACTGGAAACTCTAATCTTCTACAAACTCTTGATCTAGGTCCTGTATATCTTGCCATAATAAAATTATACCCTTCTTCTTTTTGGTGGTCTACATCCGTTATGAGGGATGGGAGTCATATCTGTTATACTAGTAATGTTTAAGCCTGCTGCTCTTAATGACCTAATTGAAGACTCTCTTCCTCCTCCAGGCCCTTTGACTCTGACTTCTACTGTAACTAGGCCCCGCTCCATCGCCTCTTTGGCTACATCTTCTGCAGCTTGTGAAGCGGCAAAAGGGGTACTCTTTCTTGATCCTTTAAAACCCAGAGACCCTGCGCTTTTCCATGCAATTGCATTCCCTTTTTTATCCGTCAGTGTGATAATTGTATTATTAAAACTAGCTTTAATAAAAGCAATGCCCTCTGGTGATACCTTTGTTTTTTTCTTCTTAGCCAATTCGATACTCCTTTATACAGCAGCTTTTTTCTTACCTGCCACTGTCTTCTTTTTTCCTTTTCTTGTTCGAGAATTATTTTTTGTATTTTGACCTCTTGTCGGTAGACCTTTTTTATGTCTAATTCCACGATATGAACCTATATCCATCAGTCTCTTTATATTTCTGGTAATTTCGCCTCTTAACTCTCCTTCAACATTAAAATTTTCTGCTATTTCATTCCTTATAGAAATTACTTGTTCTTCTGATAGTTTATTTACTCTAATGTCAGGATTAACAGCAGAATTACTTAGTATTTCTTTCGCCTTTTGTGGACCAATTCCATATATATATTGTAATGCGAATTCAATCTTTTTATTTCTTGGTAAATCAACGCCTGCAATTCTAGCCATTATACCTTATCCTTGTCTTTGTTTATGTCTTGGGTTAACACAGATAACCCTAAGAACACCATTTCTTTTTATTATCTGACAATCTTTACACATTTTTCTTATAGAAGCTCTAACCTTCATAATTATTCCTTATATCTATATGTTATTCTTCCTCTTGATAAATCATATGGTGAAAGCTCTAGCTTAACCTTATCATTTGGAAGAATTTTAATATAATTCATTCTCATCTTACCGGATATATGGGCTAAAATTTCATGACCATTTTCAAGTTTAACTCTAAACATTGCGTTAGGAAGAGTTTCTAATATTGTTCCATCAACTTCTATATTTGCTTCTTTTGCCATATATTATATCGTTAAAATTACAGGACCATTTTTATCTATTGTTATAGTATGCTCAAAATGAGCTGATGACTTTCCATCCTTTGTGCATACAGTCCAATTATCATCCTTAGTATATATTTCTTCAGTGCCAAAGTTAATCATCGGCTCTATTGCAAAACACATTCCCTCTTTAATTACTGGGCCAGTATTCTTAGAACCATAATTAGGAATTTGTGGTTCCTCATGAAGCTTTTCTCCAATACCATGACCTACAAGTTCTCTCACAACACCAAATCCAAATGACTCAGCATATGATTGGATGGCAAAGCCTATGTCACCTATTCTTTTACCTGGCTTAGCTTCTTCTATACCTTTAACTAAACATTCTTTGGTCACCTTAATTAGCTTTTTATTGCTATCACTTATATCACCAACAGGAAATGTCTTTGCATGATCGCCATAAAAACCATCATAAATTGATCCAACATCAATTCCTATAATATCACCTTCTTTCAAAATTCTATTGCTTGGAATACCATGAACAACCTCATCATTTATAGATACACATATAGTTGCAGGAAAACCATATAGCCCTTTAAATCCTGGTATAGCACCACTTTCTAAAATATAATTTTCAGCAAATTTATCTAACTCTAATGTAGAAACTCCTGGTTTAATAATATTTTTAATTTCATTTAATAAATCTCTAACAACGCTAGAAGCTTTTACCATCTTATTTATTTGTTCTTTTGATTTAATGTGTATCATAACTAATATCTTTTTTTGCTTCTTCCCTGGATTCTTCCAGATTTTAAGAATCCATCATAATGCCTTGTTAGAAGATGTGATTCAATTTGCTGTAAGGTATCAAGAGCAACTCCTACTATAATCAATAAACTTGTCCCTCCATAAAAACTAGCTAGTGCAAAATCCATATTAAAGAAAATAATTAAGAATGTAGGAATAATTGCTACAAACGCAAGAAAAATTGATGCTGGGAGTGTTACCTTAGTTAAAATATTATCAATATATTCTGCGGTTGGCTTCCCAGGCCTAACTCCCGGTATAAATCCACCTTGTTTTTTCATGTTATCTGCAACATCAACTGGGTTAAATGCTATGGCCGTATAAAAATAGGTAAAGACTATAATTAATATTGCTAAGATAAAAGCATAAAACCAATGGTCTGGACTAAAAACTCGTAAAAACCAATTACCTATTGACCCTTGAAATAACTGACCAATTGTATTAGGTAAAAACATTAATGCTTGTGCAAAAATAATAGGCATCACACCAGCAGTTAAAATTTTTAAAGGTAAATGAGTAGATTGGCCACCATATACTTTTCTACCTACAACCCTTTTAGCATATTGTACAGGTATTTTTCTAACTGCAGTGGTAACCATTACAACAAAAACAGTAATTGCAATCATAAATAATATAGATGGAATTACGTGAGTAATCGGATTTATTGTCCCCTCCAATAGATAAGAAAATTGTATATTAAATACATGTGGGGCACTAGATAAAATTCCTACCATTATTATTAGAGATATTCCATTCCCTAATCCATGATCAGAAATTTTTTCTCCTAACCACATAACAAAAACAGTCCCAGTAACTAAAGTTACTATTGTAACAAAATAAAAGAAAAAATTAGCGTCTGGGACTACACTTCCTACCCCTGTAATTTCTTGATTAGCTAAAAAAACAGCGACTCCAGTTGCCTGCATAGTTGCAATTAGAACGGTACCATATCTAGTTAATTGAATTATTTTTTTCCTTCCTTCTTCCCCCTCTTTATTTAATCTTTGAAAATAAGGGACAACGGCTCCTAGCAATTGAATTATGATAGAAGCTGATATATAAGGCATAATACCTAAGGCAAAGATAGAAGCTTGAGAGAAAAATCCACCAGCAAACATATCGTATAGACCAAGAATAGTGCCCTCAAATGATTTCATCATAACCTCAAGAGCTGTTCTTTCTATCCCTGGAATTGGAACATGCCCACCTAGCCTATAAACAAGCAGCATACCACACGTGAATGCTAATTTTTTTCTTAATTCTGGGACATGAAATATATTGATAAAACTACTTATCATATTACTTCTATTTTACCTCCAGCTTCTTCAATTTTTTGTTTTGCTGACTTACTGAAATATTCAACTTTAACATTTAATGGTTTCTCTATAATTCCATTACCTAATATTTTAACAGAAAATTTTATATTATTTATTAATCCCAATTTATATAAAGTTTTTTTATTTATATCTTTTGATTCGATTCTATTTAATATTGAAAGATTAATAGTTTGCACTGGCTTCTTCAATGATAAGAGATGATTAAATTTCCCTGTACCCATTCCCCTTTTAGGTAATCTCCTAGCCATAGGCGTCTGCCCACCTTCGAAATGTAATTTTGCTTTTGTTCCAGATCTAGATTTATATCCCTTGTGACCTTTTCCAGCAGTTCTTCCCTGACCAGATGCATTTCCTCTTCCAATTCGTTTTCGATTGGATGTAGAACCTTTTGCAGGCTTTAAATTTGATAGATTCATTTAATTTCCTTTACATTAACTAAAAAATCTACTTTTTTAATCATTCCTCTAATATGAGGAGAATCATTTTTTACCACAATTTTATTTAATTTTGTGAGTCCTAGAGCTATTAGAATTTTCTTTGCACCAATCTTGTGACCTATTGGACTTTTTTCTAATTTTATTTCTATTTTATTATTTTTCATTCTAATAATTAACTAAATAATTGTTTTAAGTTTATTCCCCTTTGTCTAGCAACCATCAAAGGATCTCTAAGGGACAACAAGCCCTTTTCTACAGCCTTAACAACATTAACAGGATTAGTTGATCCAGTCACTTTTGATAAAATATTAGAAACACCTATGTGCTCTAATACTGCTCTAACAGGTCCACCTGCAATAATTCCAGTTCCTGGAGATGCTGGTTTTAATAATAATCTTACTGAGCCATATTTAATTCTAATCTCATGAGGGATTGTTGAATTAATTATTGGTGCTTTAAAGATATTTTTCTTTGCATCTTCTTTTGCTTTACCTACTGCACTAGCAACATCAATTGCTTTTCCAAAGCCTATACCAACATGACCGTTTCCATCACCTACTACAACCACTGAATTGAATCTCATTGATCTTCCACCTGTAGTTGCTTTAGATATTCTCTTTATAGATATAACTGTCTCTTCTTTTAGGTCTAATTCTGTAGGACTTATAAATTCTTTCATAAAGATTCCTTTATAATATTATTCCATTTTCTCTAAGAGTGTCAGCTACAACTTTAACTCTGCCATGATATCTATATCCACTCCTATTAAATACAATTGCTTTAATTTTTTGTTTCTTAAGTTTTTTAGCTAAATCTGTTGCTACTATTTTGCTCATATCCTGTTTATTTTTAGCTTTAACAATTTCTTTATTAATACCTTTATCAAGACTAGATGAAGAACAAATAGTATTATGGTTTAAATTATCTAAAACTTGTAATGATATATTTTTGTTAGAACGAAATATAATCAGATTAGGAGACTTTGCCTTCATCTTAACTTTATATGAAAGTCTCTTTTTCTTTTTTATCCATTTTTCTTTTTTACTTATAACTGTCATCTATGCTCCAACTGTCTTACCAGCTTTTCTTCTTATATGTTCATCAGAATATTTTATCCCTTTACCTTTATAGGGCTCAGGTTTCCTTAAATTTCTAATTTTTGCAGAAACTTCGCCTACTTCCTGCTTATTTATACCTTTTACAATAATAGTTGTATTATTAGGTGTCTCAAACTCTATAGAATCTGGTTTCTCAAAGTATATTGGATGTGAATAACCAAGATTCAATAATAAAAACTTATTACTACTTGCATCTGCTGTGTAACCTACACCAACTAAATTAAGTTCTTTTGAGTAACCATTTAACACTCCAAAAATCATATTATATATTAGAGATCTAGTTAATCCATGAAGCCCTCTCATTTTTTTACTGTCATCTTTTCTTTCTACAGTAATAATATTATCTTCAATTTTTACCTCTATCCCTAGATTAATTTCATATTCTAAAGATCCCAATGGTCCTGTTACCTTGAATAACATATTTTTATCTAAGCCTGACTTAACACCCTCAGGAATTTCAATTTGTTTTTTTCCTATATGTGACATATTTATATTTTTGTTAGTTTTTTACCATACATGGCAAACAACTTCACCCCCTACATTTAAAGCCTTCGCCTTCTTATCTGACATGACACCTTTAGACGTTGATAGTATTGCTATACCCATACCATTTAATACTCTAGGTAGATTATCTGAATTAACATAATTTCTGCAACCAGGCGTGCTAATTCTTTTAATTCCATGAATAACAGGGTTATCATTAAAATCATAATTAAGAAATACCCTTAATAAATTTTGAGGATTGCTTTTGATAAGAATATAATCCCTAATAAAACTTTCTTCCTTTAGAACATATGATAATCTGATTTTAAAATTAGAAACAGGGATATCTGTCCATGGTTTTGAAGCCATCTGAGCATTTCTTATCCTAGTTAAATAATCTGCTATTGGATCTGTCATTGTCATATTTTTATACCTTTAAATTTATTTTACCAACTTGCCTTAGAAACTCCTGGAATCATACCCTTTAAAGCTAACTCTCTAAATGTAATCCTGGAAAGTCCAAACCTTCTATATACGCCCCTAGGTCTTCCTGTAACATTACATCTATTCCTAATTCTGATTCTATTTGAATTTTTGGGTAACTTTTCTAATTTTAATCTATATTCTTGCCGTTCTTCATAAGATAAGGTTTGATCATTAATCTTTTTTAATAAGCTAGTTCTTTTTTCGTAATATTGATTTGCTAACTTAATTTTATGTTTATTATTAACTATTTTAGATTTTTTTGCCATAATAATTAATCCTGATTATTTGTTATTTTTTTAAATGGAAATCCGAAAGACTCCAATAATTTAAAAGCATCTTTATCATTTTTTGCGCTTGTAACAATAGTAATATTAAGTCCTCTAATTGCATTAACTTTATCATAATCAATTTCTGGAAATACTACTTGCTCATTTATTCCAAAATTATAATTTCCTCTACCATCAAAACCCTTAGGAGCGAACCCTCTGAAATCCCTTATTCTTGGTGAGACAATTGCAATAAACCTTTCAAGAAATTCGTACATCATTTTTCTTCTTAAAGTTACAGAAATTCCAACAGGATCATTTTGTCTAATTTTAAAATTAGAAATTGCTTTTTTTGCTTTTCTAATCATAGGTTTTTGTCCAGTTATATGAGTCAATTCATCAACTGCCTGCTGCAAACTATTTTTATTATCTTTTGCTTCACCTAGTCCCATGTTTAAAACAATTTTTTTTAATTTAGGAACATCCATTTTATTGCTTATTTCTAGTTCCTTTAAAAGAAAAGGGACTAAATCATTATTATATAAGTTTTCTAGATTTGATTTATTCATATAATTAATCTATTATTTTATTTGTTTTTTTTGAGTATCTAACTTTAGAACCATTTTCAAGAATTTTATATCCAATTTTAACAGCAGAGCCATTCTCTACATATAAAATATTGGATGAATGTATTGAAGTTTCCTTCTTCATTATTCCCCCTTGGGGATTATCTTGGGATGGTCTTTCATGTTTTTTTATTATATTAATACCTTCAACAATTACTCTATCTTTATCAGGGTAGACTTTTATTATTCGTCCTTCTTGACCTTTATACTTTCCTGTAACAACTTGTACAATATCATCTTTTTTAAATTTCATAATTACTAAACTACCTCTGGAGCTAAAGAAACAATTTTCAAAAATTTCTTCTCTCTCAATTCTCTGCCAACCGGTCCGAACACCCTCGTCCCAGTAGGCTCTAATTGATTATCAATTAATACTGCAGCATTATCATCAAATCTTATATATGATCCATCTTTTCGTCTTATCTCTTTTCGTGTCCTAACAATAACTGCTTTAGATACAGTACCTTTTTTTAGATTTCCACCAGGTACAGATTTTTTTACTGTTACCACAATAATATCTCCAATACTTGCATACTTTCTTTTACTACCACCCAAAACTTTAATACAAAGAACTTCCTTTGCACCAGTATTATCCGCAACAGTTAATCTTGTTTCTTGTTGTATCACTAAATATTCATCCTTTACTTGACTGCCTTCTTTTCAATACTTACAATTTTCCACCTTTTTAATTTACTTATTGGTTTTGATTCTAATATTTTAACTGTATCACCTACATTGCATATTTTCTCTGGATCATCAGCATAATATTTTTTTGATTTACTAATAAATTTTTTATATACAGGATGGGGAAATCTCCTAACAACTTTTACTACTGCAGTTTTCTCCATATTTGATTCTAAAACTTCTCCTATTAACTGTTTTTTATTACCCATATTATTTAATTTCTCATCCATTATACTTTATTCTCATTGTTAATTGCATTAATTCTTGTTTTTATTCGAGCTATGTCTTTTTTAATATTTCTAATCATAAGTGGATGCTCCAATTGCTGTAATGATTTTTGAAATCTCATATTAAATAGAACTGATTTTTTTTCTATAAGAAAACTATTCAATTCTTCAAGAGTTGATTCATTATATTTATTTACTTTTTTTGCCATAATGTTATAGCTCTCTCCTTTTTACCATTTTTGCTTTAATTGGTAATTTATTTGAACATTTTCTAAATGCTTCCTTTGCTTCTTCAAAGCTTAGTCCATCAATTTCAAACAGAATTCTACCGGGCTTAATTACAGCCACCCAATATTCTGGAGAGCCCTTTCCTTTCCCCATTCTTGTTTCAGCAGGCTTTTTTGTTATTGATTTATGTGGAAAAATTCTTATCCATAATTTCCCTACTTTTTTTATACTTCTAGATAATACTATCCTTCCAGATTCAATTTGCCTGCTTGTTATCCATCCTGCTTCAAGAGCTTTTAATCCATATGTCCCAAATGAAACATGGCTTCCTCTATTAGCCATACCTTTCATTCTTCCCTTTTGAATTTTTCTGTATTTTACTTTTTGAGGTGCTAACATTATAATTATTTCACCTCACCTTTATAAATCCAAACTTTAACTCCAATAATACCAAATGTAGTTAAAGCTTCAACATGAGCATAGTCTATATTAGCTTTCAAGGTATGAAGAGGGATTCTTCCTTCTTTAAATGTTTCAGCTCTTGCTATATCCGCACCATTTAATCTTCCACCTATTCTAATTTTAATTCCTTCTGCTCCCATACTAATTGTGCTTTGAATTGATTTTTTTGCAACTCTTCTATAATTAACTTTCTTTTCTAACTGTTGTGCAATACTCTGACCAACTAGTGTTGCCTCCAAAGAAGGATTTTTTATTTCATTAACATTGATTTGTACTTCTGTCCCTACTAATCTTGAAATTAGTTTTTTTAATTTTTCAACCTCAGAGCCACCCTTACCAATAACAATCCCTGGTCGAGCTGTGTGTATATTGACTGATATCTTTTTGGCAGTTCTTTCAATTTCCATTCTTGCAACACTTGCATCAGCTAACTTACTTGATAGGAATCTTCTAATTATTATATCTTCATGCAATTTTTCCGCATAATCTTTCTCATCAAACCATACCGAATTCCAAGTTTTATTAATTCCTAATCTAAAACCAATTGGATTTACTTTTTGTCCCATTTAATTCCTTATTTATTTTCAATTGTAATTGTTAAATGACTCATTCTTTTCTTTATAGGTACTGCCCTTCCCATTGCTGCAGGTCTAAACCGTTTAATAGTTGGCCCAGAGTCAACAAATATAGTTTTTATAAATAATTCATCACTACCAAAGTCAGTGTCATCATTATAGTTAATATTAGCTACAGCAGCATCAAGTGATTTAATTATAAATTTTGACGCCTTTTTATTTGTAGATGATAAAATATTGACTGCATCAAGTACAGTTTTACCTCTTACTAAATCTGCTACAAATCTCACTTTATTTGGAGATTGTCTTATATATTTAAGTTTTGCAGTAGCTTCCATTTTATTTATCCTTTTCTATCTCCTGAATGTGCTCTAAATATTCTTGTGGGAGAAAATTCTCCAAGTTTATGTCCAACCATGTTTTCAGTAATATATACAGGTATAAATTTATTTCCATTATGAACAG
Source organism: uncultured bacterium (assembly GCA_964399095.1). GTDB lineage: Bacteria > Fidelibacterota > Marinisomatia > SCGC-AAA003-L08 > D37C17 > TMED161. The sequence continues at coordinate 15,710 of CAYNPP010000014.1, forward strand.
CAAATGTCAAACCAACAAAAGATGGCGGAATAGTAGATCTTCTTGACCAAGTTTTAATAATCTGTTTTTTATCTTGCTTAGAAAGACTTAAAACTTTTTTTTCAAGTTTAGGGTCTATATAAGGTCCCTTTTTTAGTGATCGTGACATATTAAATTATTTCCTTCTCTTAACAATAAATTTATTTGACTGTTTCTTTTTCTTTCTTGTTTTATATCCTTTAGCTGGTGTCCCCCATGGACTAACAGGATGTCTTCCACCAGATGTTCTACCTTCTCCTCCACCATGAGGATGATCTACAGGATTCATTGCAACGCCTCTAACTTTAGGTC
>CAYNPP010000014.1:16049-18397 GCA_964399095.1 uncultured bacterium
AGATCTTCCAGCCTTCCCTATTTTTATATTCTCATGACTTTTATTTCCTACAGTTCCTACAGTAGCAAGACAATTTTCATTGATAAGTCTTATTTCTCCTGATGGTAAACGTAATGTGACATATCCATCTTCTTTTGCCATAATTCTTGCGTAGGAGCCTGCACTTCTTGACAATTGAGCCCCCTTACCAATTTTTAACTCTATATTGTGAATCAACATTCCTTCTGGGATTCTATAAAGTGGCATTGAATTGCCAATTCTAAAGGGTATTTCATTTTCTATTGAAGAAATGATTTTATTTCCTACTTTTAACCCCTCAGGCGCTATAATATATCTTTTTTCATTATCTGAATAATTAATCAGAGCGATTCTTGAGGAACGATTTGGATCATATTCTATTGTGATAACTTCTCCTTGTACATCAAACTTGTTTCGCTTAAAATCAATTATTCTATACCTTCTTTTGTGCCCCCCTCCTCTTCTTCTTGAGGTTATTCTTCCATGATTGTTTCTTCCGCCTGTCTTTTTAATAGGGGAAGTCAATTTTCTATATGGCTTATTAGTAGTTAACTCTTCAAAAGTTGAAACGGACATATATCTTTGACTTGGGGTATCTGGTTTTAATTTTTTTACAGCCATAATACTAAGAGAAATCACCTCCAACTAAATCAATTTTATTATCTTCAAATAATGTTACTATTGCCTTTTTCCAATCAGACCTATTGCCATTAGTTCTAATCACTCTACCATTACTTCTAACAGAGGTATTTTTATTTTTACCATAATAATTCATGGTAGATACCTTTTTAACCTTTACATCAAAACGTTCTTCAATTGATTTCTTAATCTCAATTTTATTAGCATTTTTAAAAACTTGAAAAATATATTTGTTTTGAGTTTCACTCAATAAATTATTTTTTTCAGTCAAAAGTGGTCTAATAATTATTTCTGAATATTCTTTCATTTTATTTCATTAAGGTTTTGTTATAATAATCAGCTGAATCTTTGTCTATTAATAAAATTTCACAATCAAGTAAATCTAAAGCTGATGCAGTTGATACATCTGACAAATATATGTTTTTAATATTTCTTGAACTCAAAAGAGTATTAGTATCTACTTTATTTAGTAAAATAGTTGTCTTTATATTTTTTAATTCAAATTTATTTAATATCTCCATCAAATCTTTTGTCTTATGAGAATCAAGTACAAATTGATCTATAATAATTAATTTTTTATCAATTAGTTTCTGAGATAAAACACTTTTCTTTGCTAGCCTCTTTACTTTTTTATTTACTTTTAATTTGTATTTTCTTGGCTTCGGCCCGAAAGCGACACCACCATGCACTCTAGCAGGATTCCTAGTGGATCCTACTCGTGCCCTACCAGTTCCTTTTTGCTTCCAAGGTTTTGCTCCACCACCACTTACCTCGGCTCGTGTTTTACTAGAATTAGTCCCTTGCCTATTAGATGCTAATTCAGATTTAACTACAAGGTAAATCGAATGTTTATTTGGTTGAATCCCAAAAACATCTTTATTTAATGTTAATTTATTTGATGTTTCTGACCCTGAAATATTATATAATTTATAATTCATAACTTAATATTTCTCAATATATACTATTGATTTAGAGGCTCCAGGAATAGCTCCTTTAACAAAAAGTAAATTTTTCTCTAAATCAATTTTTAAAATTTTTAAATTAATTGCGCTTACATTATCACCACCCATTCTACCTGCCATCCTCGTCCCCTTCCAAACTCTTCCGGGCCATGTTCCAGCTCCAACTGAACCGGCCTTCCTCATTACACTGTTTTTACCATGAGAAGCTCTTCCTCCACTAAAATTATGTCTTTTCATATGACCTGCAAATCCTTTTCCTTTCGATTTACTTGTCACATTAACATTTTCTCCTTCTGAAAAGGATGAGAGGGTAATACTTTTTCCCAAAAAGTTGCTATCTATATTATTACAACGAAATTCTTTGAGAACTTTAACACCATTAACTACATTTGCTTTTTTGAGATGTCCCTTAATAGGCTTGCTTATTTTTTTATTATCTAAAAAACCTATTTGTAATGCTTCATAACCATCATTTTTAACTGATTTAATCTGAGTTATTGGACATGGGCCAGCCTTTATAATAGTGACAGGAAGATTAGTCCCTAAATCGTCAAATAGTCTAGTCATGCCAACTTTTTGACCTATAATAAAATTAAATTTGGGGTCGTCTTTCCCATGACTCTCTTCAGATGCAGCTTCTTCTACAGGAGCTTCTTCTACAGGAGCTTCTTCTGCAGGAGCTTCTTCTGCAGGAGCTTCTTCTGCAGGAGCTTCTTCTGCAGGAGCTTC
>CAYNPP010000015.1:0-7044 GCA_964399095.1 uncultured bacterium
TATTTCAAACAGATGTAGACTGCACTGAGATTATACTCACAATAGATTAAACAATAGCTAAAATCTTATGCAGACCTATCTAAAATAACATTTATAAGCTGTATCACATCAAGGACATTAACTATACCATCCCCATTCATATCTGCCGCTGAATTATAGTTTGCTGTTCCCAGAACAATATTCACGGTAAGGACAACATCTAGTATATCAATACTTTCATCTCCGTTTACATCACCCAGAGCATACTGCGCATCAAAAAACTCGGGTGCATATTTCATGGCCCTGGCAATCATCACAGTATTACTGGGGTAACTATAATTGTAGACTAGCTGTCCTGATGAGGTTACTTCTTTTATCTCTGCATCTTCTGCTTCGGTTATAAATGTATTTCCATTAGGCATTCGGAATGCACCGCTCTGCATTTGTGATGAGATGTTAGTGTCATACACATTTATGTATGTGGATGGTCCGTAGGGTTCCCCATTTATATACTCATAATTTCCATCTTCAAGGAGTGGTGGTTCTATCTCTAGTACAGCTGCGCTATTTCCGTAGTGATGATTGTTAAATAAAAGTAAATTTCCCTCCCCAGGGTATCCTTCAGGGATCCAATTCAGTCCATGCTGAGCATCAAGTACATTGTTTGAATTATTACCCGTATCATAGTTCCCTGGTCCGCCCCATCTATAAAGAAAATCACCGCCTTTGCCGCTGTTTCCTCCTGTATGTGATGCTGCCTCTTCTGTTGTTGTGCTGTGATCAATAATAAATATCTCACCCATGTGCCTTGATGAAAAAGCAATCTGATCTAGGTCTGCATTGTAATCTATTGCATTTACATGTATCCAGTCCCCATTAACCTGTCCACCCGGTCCCCCATTATTTCCTACCGTCCCACAATTGACATCAAAAAGCTCTGGGTGATCTGAAATAGTCCCATAGTTATCAAGTGAAGTGTCAATATCCTGCACCAGATGATCAGTAAGATGCCATTCCCATACAATCGCATCAAAATTTTCTATGGACTCAGTTCTTCCATCTAATGTTGGCTCAATTTCAAAAAAAGCTGTAGCCCACATTTGGTCAAGATTATTATTTACGTTTGTTCTGCCTAGCTCCTGCCAATCATTTGGATAGAGACGCTCCCAGGCAATTACAATAAAATTTCCATTTGGAAGGACCGCTATATCATGGTGATGCTGAAATAAATTGCTTTCTATGTTATATCGATATAAAAGATCTCCATCCCAGTTATATATATCAACTCTTCCGCCCACTCCACCTGTTTCCATGGTCGGGTTAGTGGATCTGCATGGATAGTACAAAAGTGAATTTTCAACTCCACCAGCGGGATCAGGAAGAAGGTACGGCATGCTTGCGGGCCCTGTGCTGTGTGACCAAGTATGGATAGTATTGTCATCCCAATCCTTGTAGTAGGTGGTAGCTCCGCCGCCGCCACCTCCTGGGGTGTAAAGCATATATCCTTCATAGATATCAGCTATAGCAAATGATGATACTAACATAACAATAAATAGATGAGTTGATTTCATTGTCTCTCCAGCAGTTAAATAATAGTAAAATTATAAACGATTAATTTATAATTAACCATACTATTATGTAAACATTTGTTACATATATATTAATTTTTTCATAATAAAAGTGATTGTAATTTTAAATAATTAAAATGAGTATTATTTGAAAATTGGTCTTATAAAGCGTCTCTCCAAAGCATACTGCACAGTTGGTAGGACTTTTAATATTTGGATTGTAACAATATTTGTTGGTATTTATTTACTGACAATACGCACTATTAATTTTATTTTTATGAAATTTGACTGGCTACTGTATCCATTAAAACTTCAAAAAGAAATTGAATCTCCAATACTAATAGTAGGGAACCCTCGGTCAGGTACTACATTTATACATAGATATCTTGTAAATAATGGATTGGGAGTTGGCTCACGGCTATACCAGATGATTTTCACATCTATTATCATTCAGAAAATCATTAAACCGTTTCTCCCTATACTTGAAAAAGTGAGTCCCGCAAAATTTCACTCTGATGATGTTCATAAAACGAGTCTAAGCGCAATAGAGACAGATGACCCATCTTTACTATTCAGATATTTTGATGGTTTCTTTCTCTATGCATTTATCCTATCCTGGGCAAAGGAGGATCTATTGGACTGGTTTCAGCCTTCGAAAAGAGATAACTCTAAAAGAGATTTTGGATGGCTTAAAACCATGTGGACCAGAACCTTAATATCCTCACATGGAAATAGAATCATAGGTAAAATGTTTTCTGTGAGTGTCAATATTCCTGCTTTTCTTAACAAATTCCCTGATGCAAAGCTTCTGTATATGGTTAGAGACCCTCTTAATGTCATTCCTTCAGGGCTAAGTTTGGTTACAGGTGTCTTAGATGGAATGTTTGGATTTTGGAGTTTACCAGAAGATAAAAGACAAAAATATATCAATAGAATATACATTGCTCTTGTTGAACTTCAAATTCGCTTTCATGATGACTGGATAAATGGTAAAATAGATACAAATAATGTGGGGATTGTGCAATACGATAGAATGATGAATGATTTTGATGGGCTAATGGATGAAATACTTCCATTTATTGGTCATGTCCCAACCCAAGAATTAAAAGAGGACATAAAAAAAACAGCAGAAAATCAAAGAGAGTATTCAAGTAAACATAAATATGATCTCTCTAAATTTGGATTAACTGAAGATCAAATAAAAAATGACTGTAGAGTGATATATGATACATTCCTATCACACACAATACATATAGGGAAAATATGAAAATTTTATTAATCATAGCGTTATCTTCTTTAGCTTCTGCTCATGGTGATTCAAACCATTCACACCATAATCCCTACCCCCACTCAGGAATAATTCATCCAAAACATACTCTAAATTCTAACTGGGAAGAAATACAGTCTAACGAATCAAACGGTATAGCAATTAAGTGGTTGGAAACAGAAAAAATTAACTGGGTAAGATCTACTTCTACTTTAAAATTTGATATTAAAAAAGTATCTATGATGATAGAAGATAAAAGTAACTACTACAAAATTTTTGATAGAGTTATATCATCTGATGCCATTGGAGATGATATCGTACATATAAGGCTTGATATGCCATTCCCGATTTCTGATCGTGATTATGTAGTTAGATATACTATGGATAAAACGGAGAATTATAATTCTTATAAATTTGTTGCAGTTAATGATTTAGAAATTGCTGAGCTTGATGGTTCTATAAGGTTGATTAACGCGGCTGGAGAGTGGTATCTTGAACAAAATAATAATTCAACAAAGGTAGTATACACCTGGAACGGAGAACTTAGGGGAGATTTTCCTGAATTTGCATTATCAAGAGCATGGCTAACACAGGGAAATGAAATAATTAATTGGTTATCTGAATCACTAACATTACTATACGGAGAGTAATATATGTTAAAGAAAATACTTCTAATAATTGCTGTTAATTTAATTTTTACTCAAGAAGAATCTCCTGATTCGTTTGTATCTGGTAATGCGAATTTTTATTTCATTTCAAAGCTAGATAATGGAAAAATTCTAAAGTTGCCATATAGGATGCTTAATACCTCCTATAACCATAATCATAATGGATTTGAACTTAATATTAATGGCTCCCTGGAATATGTACCAACTTTAAACAACTACTCATTCTCAATGGATAATCCACAGGATTTTTTATTGGATCTAAGAGAATTTTATTTGACCTGGTACGGTAACTCTATGGAAATTAGCATTGGAAAGCAAATACATTCATTTGGATTTGTGGATGAAAATAGCCCTTTAGATAATTTTTCTTCATACGATTATAATTTCTTATTTGAAAGTGGCATTGATAGAAAAATTGGTTCTACATCTATGAGAGCTGATTATTTCTGGAATAGTATAAAATTAGGATTATGTATTTCTCCTTTTCATCAAATAAATAGACTGCCATCATCAAACGCTGAATTTCCAATTGAACTACCAGAAATTCCAAAAGATTACCAATTTATGGATTTATCTTCATCTATGGAGCATGGTGAGTACATTCAGTACTCAAGTGATATATTTGAAGTTGGGTTATCTTATTTTTCAGGATACGATCGAATATTTAATCTATCTGGTTTTAATGTTTGGGAAAATGACAATAGTATAACACTTGAGCCTGATACTGTTTTCTCATACAGAAAAACAGATGTTTTAGGAGTTGGTGGCTCTGCTATCATTTCAAACCTTTCATTGCGATATGACATAGGATACTTCTCTACTAAAGATCAAAATGATTCAGTTCTTAGGACACCACCAAACTATAATGGATTCGCTGAATTAAAGGATGAACCTGAAATTACGCACGCATGCAATGAAACTGCAAAGTACTATCAATCAACAATCCAATTAGAATATACCCATAGTGATATTGATTTTTTATTTCAATATTTTATTCATGACACATTAAGCTACAGCTCAATAGTTCCATTACAAGAAGGAGAAGACATACTCCTGCCACTTTTTACAATCGAGGGGTTCAATCCTTACACTTATTTCTATCCAGGCATGGGTTCTCCTCTTGCATTTATGACTAGAAATGCAATATTGCTTGGAATAGAAAAACCCTTATTCAATGGAAGGGCTCAAGTTCAGCTTCGAAATTTATTTGATTTAGAATACAGTGGTTTCTTTACAGAAATCAACACTGAGTACAATATAACTGATAACATCAAATCTAGTTTTGCGATAAACTATGTAAAAGGAGACAAGAATCATCCTAATTCTATTTCAAATTCTGGAGAAGATTACATTAAAGGGCTAGATTACCCTCTTAATCAAATGGAAGATTTTTCACATTTTAGAATGCAACTCCGGTACTCTTTCTAGTTTAGTATTATGTCAATCATTGTAACAATATCAAGAACATTAATTGTAGAATCTTGATTCATATCAGCGTTACAAAATTGTTCATCAGTGGGCTCAGAATTACCTAAAACAAAATTAATTGTCATCACTATATCCAATACATCTAAAACATAGTCAACATTAACATCACCTGATCCACAAGAGTCTCCACAGTCCTGTGGAAGATTAATAGTAAAAGAATAATAATTTGCCTCTAACCCTATCTCGAAATTATCTGAGGTCTCTACACAATCAGGGATATCATCGCATAGTTGATTACCTCCACACGCAAAATATGGCATAAAAGCATTATCATATCCACTCCAATCAAGATTAAGATCACAAATGGACTCTGGTAGGGAGGTCATCTCATTTCCAAATATATACAAATAGAGCAATGATTCCATTCCTGATATTGTATGTGGGAGTGTCTGAAGAACATTATATCCTAAATCAAGGTACCATACCTGAGTAAGCTCACCGATGCTTTCAGGGACAGTTACAATGTCATTATTAGACGCAATTAATATATTTAATATACTTAAATCACCAATAGATTCAGGAAGAGAAGTTAAATCATTTTTATCTACCTGTAATGTCGTGAGATCCTCCAGTGTACCGATAGATTCAGGAATAGAAGTTAAATTAATGTTTCCTCCTTGAAAATAGTCCCCAATTTGAATTCTCTTAAGTCTTCCAGAAAGCCAATTTTGTGAACCCAAATAAAGTGGGTCTAAATCGGAAATACTATTAGACTCAGTTATATCTGCGAGAACCTGCAGGTCCCCATCATGGAAACAGCTTGAGCCATCAAAAACAATACAAGTTAGTGGGATATCAGATATTTCTGTATATCCCTCTTCGCAAGTTGATTCAAATTCAAGTGCGCCATCATCAATCCATTGAGCAATCAAATCAATATCAGATTGACTCAATTCTGAGTTACCTGGAGGCATATCTCCAGCATCTGAATTTTCTCTTGTTATTCTATCAAATAAGACACTACTAGAAGAGTTTCCAGGTTCAACAGCATCACCACTATTGCCACCTTCCATTAAATCTAAATATGAACTGAGATTTAAACCTCCTGATGAATTTCCTAGATGGCAATTTCCACAGTTACTATCAAAAATAGGTTGAATCTCTGAGTTATAATCAACCGAAAAAATAATCGACACCAAGCTTAATAAACAATATTTTCTAAACATCGTCTCTCCTTAAAAATCTATATATATTATAATCTATTTATATCGCAGATAAAAATAAAATTATGTAAACATATATTACACTATTTTATAAATACTACTTGCTCACTGATGTGGGTATCACCAGATATCATTCTAATAAAATACTTACCAGATGATAACTCATTTGGAGTCCATTTTATAGTATTTATTCCCATTCTCATATATCCAGAGAATATTTCCTCAACTACACTCCCATTAAGATTATATACATCAATATTGATACGCTCCGCAGAAAATTTTAAGTTAATCTCAATAGTGGTTGATGGATTAAATGGATTTGGATAGATATTCAAAAAATTGTATCTATCTTGAATTTCTTTTTCATTTGATAAATCTGAATTCGCATAGACTTCGTAGTTGTATGTTTTAGATATATTTAGATTGTTCTCTGATTCAATAACTAATCTGATATCATTATACTCATCTGATTCATCAATATTCCCAAATACGTTAATCTGCGTGCTTGAATTAGATTCAACAAAAACACTACCTTCAATATTGCTGTACCAGTCTCCATTATTCTCACTTGAAACCACATAATTAAAACTCTCATCCATACTACCATTATTATGTATTGTAAATTTTATTTCGCCATCATCTGTTGGAACATACACTCCCACAGATTCATTTATAGTGCTAAGTCCTTCTACTGTAGCAGTAACACTAACAGGATACAAACTGCTTACTCGAAATGCTCTGTGGATTAATCCAGTAAAAAGATTATATTTTGCTTCCCATACAATCTCAGGTGAAGTAGTATCTGAGGTTACTTCTAATGTTGTCCCTCCATCCCCAACTGTTGAAATTAAATAATTTCCATTTTCTAGTTTCTGTACCCCCCCAGACGAATGTCCAAACTATTCTTCTGG
>CAYNPP010000015.1:7054-7551 GCA_964399095.1 uncultured bacterium
TTCCATTATCAAGCACGTTAACAGTATGCTGCCAGCTAAACTGAAGATTATCGCCGCAATCAACATCCCCCGATGGCATACTCTGTCCTATATTCCATATTATATTTCCATTATCACTATCATTATAATTGTCAGAATTAAAATGAATTTTTGTAATTCTTGATAAATGCCTACAGGAAATATATATTGCATCCTCATCTTCACTATAGGTTATAGCATTTACATGAGTCCAATCATAAAAATTATCGGATAGCCACGTATCCCAGCTACCTCCATAGATACCTGCAGAAAAGTGTACTCCATCAAAATCAATTGGATTGTAGTGGTCAAATGTGTTCCATTCCCAAAGGACATCTTTTGTTACCCTATCCCAAATTACAATTTTATCTCCTTTCCATGGAAATACATTTGCATCACAATATGGTCCCATCATTTGATAGCACTCATCATACCATGGTCCTCCTTGAGGAATGGGTAGCAGCATAGTTGTTTCAACG
>CAYNPP010000015.1:7561-18011 GCA_964399095.1 uncultured bacterium
CAAGTCGTCAATCTCTTTCATGTCGGAACTGCTCATGTAGTTTCCATCAGGAAGCCTTACAATATCATGATGAGATAGTTCATTGTGAGGTTCCTCCCACAAATAATCAACATCAATATTAAATTCCTTTGCAGGGTATGGAAATTCTTCCTGATCATTGTTTATAATTTTTGCACCATAAAGCTCGCCCATATGATTGGTATTATACATAACTAGGCTACTATCAGCTGTATTCCAAATTTCATTTCCTTCTATATCATATGCAGCACTGAATTGACCATCCATTGATCCTAAGAATGTAACTCCCTCTTGAAAGTTGCCGGTATGCACAGTTATTGTGGGGTTTGTTATAGCGCTCAAAGTATTAAATGAAAACTCATCCACCCACTGACCTGAGCTACCATCAGAAAAAATGGGACGAACTCTCCAATAATATGTTTCACCCCATGATAGTGGTATATTAGAATCTTGCCAAATATAGGTAAGTGATTCGACAATAAGTGAACCCAACATTGTCTCAATTGAAAACGACGGGTCCTGTGCAATCTGAATTTGATACGATGATGCATCCTCTATCTGACTCCACTCAAATAAAACATGAATATAATTTAAAGAAGCTCCATCTACAGGCTTCGTCATAGAGGACAGTAAACTAATACTAAAAAATATGTATAAAAATAAATGTCTAATCATTATTTATTCCTTGGGATTCTTTTAAGATTACTCTCATGAAATTGATTATCATTTATTCCTGCATTTAACTCCATATCATTAAATATTAATATTGTTTGATGATTACTTTTAACATCAACAACCTTTATTCTAGTTATGATATCAAAATTCTGAATTTTGCTGTAATTAAATTCCTTTATTTTTATAAGTCTACCTGACTTACTATAGGATTCTTCTTTAGTAACCAGCATAGATATTTTATTTACCCAGCTTATATGTTTGCTATAATTTGATTTTAATTCTGGCTCTGGGTAGCTTGTTAATATATAGTGTTCAGAAGCTTCATCATCGACAACTTCATAGCTGTATTCATTGAGTTCTCTACTGTATAAATCTTCAAAGGTTAAATCTGAATTCATAAAACTCTCTGAATTTTTACTTGATGATATTTTTCGAACCCTTTTAAATGCCGGAAGCCACATTTTCATCTCATCTTTTGCATCTTTCCTTTCAATTTTATAAACTGAAACACCCCTATCAGACGGTGGAGATAAAAACCACATAATCTGCTTATTGCCACTGTCCTTTGTATAGGATCGTATTTTGGACACCCTTTCGTTACCCTTTTTATCAATTAGAGTCATAGTTAACGTAGCTTTAGTATCTAATGGTGCCTCTCTAGTAGAAATACTTTTAGCTATTTCATACGCATCAGAGGAAAATAAAAAACTGATTAAAAAAATGATCAAACTAAGACGCACTAAAGCTCTCCATGCTTTTTGAATAGCATATAAAATCTGGATTCAATAGATTTTCTTTGTTATATATCAACTCCTTATTCGTCTCAACATTAATCAGCGTTCCTTTAGCAAACTTCAAAACAGCGTGCCCCGCTCCAGAGTCCCACTCCATGGTAGGCCCTAGCCGTGGATAGACATGTGCTGTGCCGTCTGCTACTAGGCATATCTTAAGTGAGCTACCCATTCGTACAATAGAGTGGTTTTTAAATTGGCTTAAATAATTTTGCAATTTTGGGCTTGGATGAGATCTACTTGACACTATTTTAACATCTTCAATTTCTTCTGTGCATACACTAATTTTATTTGATTGAGATTCACCAATCCTTTTAAATGAGCCTACTCCCTCCGCCCCATACCAATAGGTATCAATTGTGGGTGCGTATACAATTCCAGCAATTGGTAGGCCATTCTTTATCAGAGCTATATTTACAGTAAACTCACCATTTCTTTTAACAAACTCCTTTGTTCCATCAAGAGGGTCAACAAGCCAAAATAAGTTCCAATCTTTTCTATCTGAATAATCTATTTTTTTACCTTCCTCTGAAAGAATTGGAATAGTTGGATAGGAAGATTGAAGCCTTGATGTTATAACGCTATTTGATTTTCTATCAGCATCAGTAAGCGGAGAGAGATCATCTTTTAGAGTAACATCAAAAGAATCAGAGTAAACATCTAGAATTTCGTCTCCAGCATCCTTAGAAATACCAATAAGATTATCTAGAGCTAAATCTAGGTTACCTATATCAGACAATATACCCTTCCTTTTCAAGGTATAGCATAACACTTTGTATTGCTTCTTCTTCAGATATATCAGTTGTATCAATTTCAAGCGAAGGATTTTCAGGGGCTTCATAGGGATCATCAATTCCAGTAAACCCTTTTATTTTTCCTTGTCTTGCCATAGCGTAGAGGCCTTTTGTGTCTCTTTTTTCACATGTAGATAATGGAGTAGAAATATAAACCTCAATATAATTTCCAACTTCTGATATCAGCTCTCTATTTAATTCCCTGCTATTATTGTAGGGTGCAATTGGAGCGCATATAGCAACTCCTCCATTTTTTGTTATTTCACTAGCAACGAAACCTATCCTGGTAATATTTAAATCTCTATGCTCTTTTGAAAACCCAAGCTCACTTGATAAATGCGTTCTAACTATATCACCATCTAATAAAGTAACAGGACCTTTACCATGCTCCTTTAGCTTTACTAAAAGTCCATTTGCAATTGTTGATTTTCCTGAGCCAGATAATCCAGTAAAGAAAATTGTCAACCCTTGATTTTCTTTAGATGGGTAAGATTTTTTAAGTTCATCAACGATGTCGGGGTATGTGAACCATTCAGGAATATCTAAATCATTTTCTAGTCTGTGTCTTAGCTCAGTACCTGAGATATTTAGTTTTTTTAAACCCTCTGGAACGCTATCGATTGGCATATACTCAGATTTCTCTTCAACATAGACCATCATCTTAAATTCAACCATCTCAATTCCTATTTCCTCACTGTATTTTTTTAGTAGTTCCTGTGCTTCGTAAGGACCATAATATCCTTTTCCATTTTTATCTAACCCTGGACCTGCGTGGTCTCTGCCAATTACTATATGCGTACATCCATAGTTTTTCCTTATTAAGCCATGCCAGAGAGCCTCTCTTGGCCCTGCCATCCTCATTGAGAGTGGAAGCAGGCTAAGCATTGTTGTCCCCTCTGGGTAGTAATTCAAAACTTTTTGATAACATCGTACTCTTGTGTAATGATCTATATCACCTGGTTTTGTTTGTCCCACAACTGGATGTATCAGCAAATTTGCCTGAGAATCAATTGCTGCTCTATAGGCAATCTCCTTATGAGCCCTATGCATTGGATTCCTAGTTTGAATGGCAACTATCTTTTCCCATCCTAGTTTCTCAAATTGATCTCTAAGCTCATCTGGGGTGTGTCTTAGTAATTTATAATCATAGTGCTTTGGAGATTGAACATATGTTACATCCCCTCCGATGTAGACATCCTTAGTAAAATTAAATAAGTTGTTCACACCTGGATGATGTGTGTCTGTAGTTTTGAATACCGCTTCAGCTTCAATCTTTTTATCTGGATTCCATACACTATTTACTGTGAGAATAGCGATTAAAAAACCCTCTTTCTCTCTTAGGGCAATTTCAGATCCTTCGGATATTGAATTATCGGTAATAAATTGTTCATCCACATCAAGCATAATGGGAATTGGCCACACCTCACCACCTACAAGTCGCATGTCATTGATCACAGAGTTATAGTCATCTTTAGATAGGAATCCACTTAAAGGTGCAAATCCTCCATTCATTATTAGCTCTATGTCACAAAGCTGTCTATCAGAAAGGACTAAACTTGTCAAGGTAGCTGATTTGTTTTTGTATTCTTTTATCTTTTCAAGTGATATCATATCAATTATTTTTTTATTAATTTTTTCTTTATTATTTCCATAGCTGCTCCCATTAATATGAATGTTCCAAATGAAGTTGATAACATTGCAAAGATCATTAATCCACCCATATAATTCAATGGAATAAGATCAGAAAATAGCAAAGCTGCAAAGCCCATGTTTGAGACAACATCAAGTGCTATTGGATAACCCACATCTTCAACAACTAAATTACTTACTTGCTCATGATTTTTCTTGTTCGTCAATTTTCTTTTGAAGCAAGATATATAATGTACCGCAAAATCAACTCCAACACCAATGATTATAGATGTTAGTAATGCTGTTAAATGACTCAGTTTAATGCCGAAGATACCCATTAACCCAAAATTTAAAATAACAGCAGAGCACAGAGGAATAATTGCTAGAGAGGCCCATACAAGTCTACCAAAGAAAAGGAATGAAATAATGAATATTGCAATAATTGAAACAGCAATGCTTATAATTGATGATGATATAACCAGATCAATAAAATCTTTAAGCATTATCATTAGGCCACTGGTTTCAATATTTAGTTCATGAGGTGTCTCCAATGCAATAAATTCATTTATCTCATCAGATATTATTACAATTTCTTCTGTCGATAGAGAAATAAGATAAGAGTGAATCATTCCAGTTTCAAATGTAGTGGTATTCACAACATTTTCAAGTTGATCCTTTGGCGCCATAAAAATTAAATTGCTTATTTTATTACTACTGTCTGGTATTGTGTAATATTCTTCACTATTATGTAATGTCTGATGCATAGTTTTAACCAAATCTGATAGGGATATTGTCATCCTCACCTCACCATAACCTTCAATAAAGTTCTGGATTTTTGAAATATTATGTAGCGTCTCAGGGTCTTTCATATCAGAATTAACTCTCATAAGAAGGCTCATCGTCCCTGTGAAGTTATTATCAACAAACTCGGTGCTTTCTCTTATTGGATTACCAGGCTTAAAAAATTTGATAATATTAACCTCTACCTTTAATAGAAGAATTCCAAATAGTCCTAGAGCAACAACAGAGATTCCTGTAATTAAAGCTCTCTTTGGTTTATTAAAAATATATTTTCCAAAGGAAGATATAGCTCTCTCAAGATATCCCTCTCTGCGAACTGCCATAGAGTCTGAGGACCAGTTTAGTTTTGAAATCAAAGCTGGAAGCAGCGTATTCGATAGTAACCATGCCCAAAAAATTCCAAAACTAACACATATACCATATCCAATCATTAATGGAATAGGTGAAAATACCATGGCTAGAAATGCAACAATTGTTGTTATAGATGTTAAGAATAAAGGTAGGATAAGAGCATCCATAGTTTTCTTGATGGCAATAATCTTATCATTTGATTCCCTGAACTCTTTAAAAAAATGAGTTATAATATGTACGCCATCAGAGTTGGCAATTGTAAGCAGCACTATAGGCATAGATGTACTTATCATTGTAAAATTAAAGACACCATTTCCAGTCAAATAGAACAACCAACCCATAAACCCATTCATTGCTGCTATTGAAGAGAAAATTACTAACAAGATTAGTAGTACCGCCTTAATGTTTCTGATATTAACAAATAAAAGCAGCACCATAATAATTAAGCCCGACAATATTAGTGTTGCTGCATCTTTCCGGATTAGCTTAGGCGTAGCACCTGTGATATATGGGTTCCCTGCATAATGAATCTCAAACTCATTCAGATATTTATCAACTAATGGTGTAACCTGATTCATAAGGATAGAATTATTCCTATACGCTCCATCGTCATCAACAACATATGATCTAACGGCTATAGCTGTAAAATCTTCATTTTTGCTAATCAATCTGCTCTTGATATCAGGATTAGCGTCTATATATTTTTTTGCATTAGCAATTTGATTATCAGTTATACTGACATCTGGAAATAATTTATTTACCACGAGCCACTCAGGGTCCTCAGGATCGTTTTCAATTTTATCTATTGTTCCTAGTGATATTACTCTATCAACTATATCAATTTTTTCTAGCTCTTCTGATAAGGTCTTAAGAGTACCTAATGTGTTCTTATTGTAGATGCTTTTATTTTTTTCCCCGAAAGAGATAAGAAGAAGTTCACTGTCACCAAATTCATCTGTCATATCTTCCCAAAGTACACGCGATTCAATATCCTTGGGAAACATTTTAAAGAAATCATCATCAATGGTAAACCATCGCATACCAGATATAATGACAATAGTTGCTATCAAGGATATAAAAATAATCATCCTTGGAGAGTGTATTGATCTATTTACTATTCTATTCATAACTATTGCAAGAAATTACATTCTTTTAATGTTACTTGTTATTTTATTATTTGTAAATGTTTATTACAAAAAAAATGCCCATTTTGGGCATTTTTTTGAAGGAGGACAATAGGAAGAATTAATATCTTCTTATTTGTTATATAATATTAACTAAATAAAAGTTCCAGTAATTATTATTTTTTTTGTCTTGGGGCCTTATATACAAACCAATCATCGCTAGTAATCTCATGCATGTAATCAGACTTATCAATAAGAATCTGAGCAGTTGACTCTCTAACTGATGCTATTTCAACTCTTACTCCCTCTCCTCGTAGATGAGTAACTAGCTCAACATAGTCAGAGTCTCCGGACATAATAATAATGGTATCAACTTTTGATGCTAATTGAGTTGCTTTAATTGTTAGTGGGATATCCGCTGACTTATGACAAGGGATAACAGATCCATAAAAGTTTTCATGCAATCTATCAGCAAACTTACTGGATATAGATTTTCCTTCTCTAAAGTATATCATACGATTTAGACCCCTCCCATTTAGGAGCTTAGGAATAAGAGTATCAAAATTAATCATTGCATTATTATTTTTTGATATCCCATGTATACTTCTTTCAATATTATTCCCATCACAGAGAATTGCTACGGATTGATTGATTAAAATTTGGCTCATTTTATATTAGTTACTTTATGTTAATGGTTTGGTGTACTTGCTACTTATATTTATCAATTAATTTCTGGGATTTCTTCACAAGATTAGCATCATTGCTATAGTTTCTTACGACTTTCTCAAATGCTAGAACAGCGTTATCGGTATCATTAAGATATAAATAACTTAGACCCAGCTTATACTGTGCGTAGGCTCCCTTGTTATTATCTTCATAATTAAACACCTTGCTGAATGCAGATATTGCCGATTGATAATCTTTAAGAGCATAATAAATTTCTCCCACCCAGTACTGTGCATTGTCACTTAAGTCGTTAACAGTACCAGAAGAAAGTAATGCATCAAACATCTTGAGACTTGATTCATAGTCTCCTCCAGAATATATTGCATATGCATCTTCATACTTTTTTTTGTATTCACTCCTGCTCATGGCCTGTGGCAATAATTCTTTAGATTCACTAGAATTTGCAGTGCTGGATGCGACATCTTTTTCCTCAGCTGATGTCTCATTTGAGTTTGTTGCTATTGATCCCTCAATCCCTGTAGATTCATTGGAATTTACAATGCTAGATACTATTTCTTTCTTCTCTGTTGAGTTAATCTCACTATTACTCTTTATTTCTGTGTTTGGTTGCCTTAGAAGATTAATAACTAAATCTTTATTTATATCCTTGAGCTCATTATAGCCCTCATCTAATTTAAGAAGCTTATTTTCAATTTGATTCATATCTGTATTCAATTTATCTTCTAAACTCTGCATTTTATCAATCATACTATTGTTAACTTGCATAAGCTCTTCCATGGCATCTTTATCTATTGCTGATCCTGCTGCAGAGCCATTTTTTTTATCAATTTTATTTTCAAGTATTTCAAGAGACATCTCTAGAGCCTGAATCTTTGTTTCAAGCACAAATTTCACCTGCCCCATCAGTTCAATTGCCTCTTCAGATGATTCTGTGGATTGTTGATTTTTACTATTTTCAGTATCTGAGCCATCTAATTTATCTATTAATTTTTCAATTCTCTCATTCTGGGTAATTATAGTATTTAATATTTGAATCTGCATATCCTGAGCCTTGATAACTAATTCTTCTTCAGTATCTAAGACATTCTCTTTGGATTTCTTTTTCTTCTTCTTTTTCTTCTTCTTTTTCTTCTTCTTAGATATGTCTTCCTCTTCCTCTGGCTGAGGTTCAACTGTTGGCTCTTCAGGCTCTTCTACAGGATCAGCCTCTTCTTCAGGCTCTACTTCTTCAGGTTCAGAATCATCTTTATCTGATTTCTTCTTTTTCTTTTTCTTTTTCTTCTTCTTGGATTTTTCTTCCTCTTCCTCTGGCTGAGGTTCAACTGTTGGCTCTTCAGGCTCTTCTACAGGATCAGCCTCTTCTTCAGGCTCTACTTCTTCAGGTTCAGAATCATCTTTATCTGATTTCTTCTTTTTCTTTTTCTTTTTCTTCTTCTTGGATTTTTCTTCCTCTTCCTCTGGCTGAGGTTCAACTGTTGGCTCTTCAGGCTCTTGTGATAGAATTTCTTGTTTATATTCCGGTTGAGGTTTGTCTTCTGGTAAAAGAAGTGATACTGAGAGCAGTAGTATAAGTATTTTAGTAAAGTTCATTAAATCATGAAGTTCTTACTATCATGCTTTGAATTTAGTAAATAATATATAACTATTCAAAGCTTTGTCATTCATTATGCAGAACTATATTCATAATAATAATTAAATCAAAAATATCAATATTGCCATCGCTGTTAACATCTGCTAATTCAGTTATTTGCTGATTATCTATTATAATGGCAATGATAATCAATACATCTGCGATGTTTACTTCAAAATCATTATTTAAATCTCCCATGATTGTATCTATAAAAGAAAAATTTATGCTCTGCTTGTTATTGTTATTATTATTAGATATAAAAGATAGGTTATATGTTAGACTATCATATGTACTAATATTGTCTATATCAATTTGATAGTTTACTACGCTAGAGTCTAGAGCAAGCTTTCCACTTAGGAGAATATTACTATCCATATCCTTCAGCTGAAACTCAAGGCTATCCAAAGCCCAGCTCATGTTATTTATTACACAATTAATCAACCCTGTGTTGGTTAGAGAAAAATTGGGATACAGTCCTGTAAGCCCTTCTATTTCATATGAAAAATTTTCTGGATATAAATCTTTAACCCTTTCTGTCCTGTATACCGATATATCATTGTTATGATTATCAGTGACCTTTAGGTGCCAAATCAGTTCATTTTCGTTGTTTACTTCTATTATGTGTCCAGTTCGACCTGCAGTGATAAGAGTATTCCCATTTTGTAATCTATCGCATTCTCCTCTTGATCCAGTGAACAATGAATCTGGCAACACATGTTCCCAGGCTATAAATGGCTCATTTTCATAGTTAAATTCTACTTCAAGGCATCTTGATAGTTCAGGGTTCTGGAATCTCCCATTATCAAATAAAATTAAATTCCCCTCATCTGTTAACTGGGCAGAGTGTTGCTGTGACATATCAATTTCATTTTCAAAATCAGGATTTTGCATAAATTCTGATTTTCCGATACTCCAGTTCGTTTCACCTGTATCATAGTCTATCGATGTGATTCTTGAAAGATTTCGTATAGAAGCAAGTACTGAATTGGAGGTTGGATCAAATAACAATGAATTTGAATGTGTCCAATCAAACTCAATGGTTCCATTGTAGGTCGAAGCATAGTATGGGTTATATTCATCTAAACTTATCTTCTGGAAGGTATCCCACATCCACAGAATTTCTCCAGTTTCACTTATTTCTACAAATCTATCTCCCTGCCATGGAACCGGAAAATATGAAAATTCTTCATCACACTCATTGGGACAATCGTGATACTCTATCTCTGCATCTAATAAGAAATAGGTGGAATTGTCTGTCTTCGAAATTTGATGATGCACATTTAAATTAACTGGAGTTTGAAAAAGAATTTCACTGTCAATTGTAAATTCATAGCCTATTCCGTTTGAGAACCCTATAAAATTACCATTATCCAGAAACTGAGTGACAATGATTTTTGATTCATTGAATTGATACTTATCTGCAAACCAAATTGTCTCTCCATGCATATCAATTGCCAATGAATATCCAAGACTCTCACAATCAAGTATGTTTATACCATCCTCATAGTTGTCCTGATCTAAGTAGAGTATATTAATATTGCTGGAATGATGAAGAGGAAGAGGATTAACAGTAAAGCTCATAACAGGAAGACACTCTGAGCTTTCTTTGCATACCTTCCAGTAGTAAGTTGAGTTCCATGATAGCATATCCTCCAATAAATAAGAATTTGAAGAGACTGCTATAGTATCTGACAAAGAAAATAAAATACTGTCTGATATAATTAACTCATACTCAGAATCTCCAGATATCTGTGGCCATCTAAAAAAAATCTGTCTATAGTTTAAGTTTTCTTGGTCTTCAGGAGAAAAGTCGCTTGAAAATATAATTCCCAAATACGATATGATGAACATCAATAGAATTAATTTTTTTAAATGTAGATTTAATTGTATTTGAAGAATAATAGCCATTCTATATTTTTAACTTATCATAATAAGCACTAACTAATATAA
>CAYNPP010000016.1:0-5220 GCA_964399095.1 uncultured bacterium
ATGCCAGTGAAATATATCTTATTTCTGAACCTATGGCTGCAGCTATTGGAATTGGTATTGATGTAAGTAAACCTGTAGGTAATATGATAGTTGATATTGGTGGTGGAACAACTGAAATAGCTGTTATTTCTTTAAATGGAATTGGAGCACTAGAGACTATTAATGTTGCTGGTGATGAACAGACAGAAGCAATTGTGCAATGGTTTAAGGATCATCATAAATTAGCTATTGGAGAAAGAACAGGAGAATCAATCAAATGCACTGTTGGTTCTGCTATTAGAGCATCTGGAAAATCTATCGCAGTAAAAGGATTAGATCTTATTACAGGAATCCCAAAAACTGTAGAGGTTTCATCAGATGAAATCAGACAGGCTCTCTCTGAAACAGTTTTTCAGATTACTTCAGCAATAAAGAGAGCTTTAGATAAGACTCCGCCAGAGCATGCATCAGATTTAATAGATTTTGGGATAATTATGACGGGTGGAGGTGCCCAGCTTTGTGGGCTAGATGAGCATATAAGAAACAAGACTGGTCTACCTGTGCATGTAGCTGAGGATCCATGCTACTCAGTTGTAAAGGGGACTGGAATTGTCCTTGATAGCTTGAAAAAATATCAAAACGTATTGATTCAACCTTGACAAAATATATCAATAGAGATTCATTGGCATTGTTTTTATGCTTATCTCTTTCAATAATTTTATACTTTTCTTCTCAATCACCTATAGTAAACTCTGTTAAATCTGAAATTGCAGAATTTATTGCCTTTATTAAATATCCTGCAGATTGGTACGAAGGTCTTCTCTCAATAAAGAAAGAAAACGAGATTTTAAGTCAGAAACTATTAAAACAAAATTTATTGAATACTGAACTAATAAAATATCAAAAAGAAAATCAAGAATTAAAAAAAATGCTCAATTTTTATAATGAGCAGCCATGGTCATTGAAAGTAGGAAAAATTGTTAATGATAATTTTACATATTTAATGAGATCTCTAATAATTAACCTAGGTAAGAATGATAGTGTAGAAATTAATTATCCAGTTTTAGATGTAAATGGTCTTGTTGGTAAAATAATAGCTGTCGGAGATAAAGCTTCTCAAGTTCAGTTAATTAATGACAAAAATTTTATTGTATCAGTTCGCGTAGGGAAAGATTTAGTTTTAGGAGAATTTATCCCAGGTCATGAAGGAATGGGCGTTATTGATGGTCTATATAAAACAGCTGAAATAAATGTTGATGATATAGTATACACCTCTGGCATTTCAACCATCTATCCAGAAGGAATTCCAATTGCTAAAGTTATAGCAGTTAACAAGAATACAGACAAGCCTTTTCAAGAGGTTATTGTAAAGGTAGTAGCAGATTTAAAAAACTATAACTATCTATTTGTATTGTTTAACTGATGCTTAGCATGTATTATAAACAGTTTGGAGTTATATTATTTATTTTATTGGTTCAGATATATACTCCTATTATATATTTATCTCACGGATTTAATTTTATACCTGACTTTCTTTTAATATATATTACCTATCTATCAATGACTCAAAAAAGATATGTGCTAGTATTATATGGCTTTATACTAGGGGCTCTACAAGACATAACAACTCAAGCTAATTTATTAGGACTATTCGCATTTTCAAAATCTCTGACAGGGTATTTACTAGGCTATTATTCAGATTATAGTCGAATATGGAGACTGACGATAAAAATATTATTTTTATTTACAATATATTTTTTCCACTTTTTATTGTGCTCATATTTAATGTATGACAGATCAATAACACCTTTTTCATTTATTATATACTCATCATTAGTTCAATCATTTGTTTTAATTATTGTTCTGATAATTATTAATAGATTTATTTTAATAGACAACAAAATAATTAACTGAAATGAATCAATATTTCAAGAAAAAGGTACTTTTTTATTTAGCTTTATTAATTGTTTCTCCAATACTTTCAAAGTTTTTTGTTCTTCAAGTAATTGATTATAGTAAGTATAAGCATTTAGCAGGGAAAAATAGCATTAGATCAATTGAGATAAAGGCCCCAAGAGGAATTATATATGATAGGAACAATATCCCCATGGTAGATAACGTCGCGACCTACAATCTAGAGATTATTCCTATTGATATTATTGATAGATTTACTAGAAAAATCAATGAAAAGTTTAATTTTAAATTGTTGGAGTCCGAACTAGGTATTACCCAAACTAGAATAGAAACACTAGTATATAATAACTATAAAGGTCTTTCAAAATTTAAACCAGTAACTATAAAGAAATTTATTGATTTTGAAAAAAAAATAATAATTAAGGAACACATCTTAGATTTTCCTGGATTAGTATTTTCTGAAATTCCTTCAAGAGAATATGTTTCAAAAATCAATCTTTCGCATGCTCTGGGTTATTTAAAATTGATTGATAGAGAAAAACAGAATCAATTAAACCATCAAGATTCACTATTTAATTATTCTATTGGTGATGTATATGGATATAGTGGTATAGAAAAAACATATGAACATATGCTTAGGGGTAGGAATGGAATAGAATTTCGGCTAGTTGATAATAGAGGGGTAGATCATGGAATATTCAATCAAAAAGATGGTTTAGAAGTTATAAGTGGTCCCCGATTAATAACAACTATAGATATCAATATCCAGTCAATAGCTGAAAGCCTATTGCAGGGAAAAGCAGGATCTATAATATGTATGAACCCAGATAACGGTGAAATCTTAGCAATTGCTAGTTCTCCAGATTATGACCTACGGCCTTTTAAAGGACCAATTTCTCAAGAGCAATGGAAGGAATGGAATAGTAATGAGAAAGCTCCATTAATTAATAGAGTTATAAGTGGAGAGTACCCTCCTGGGTCTGTATTTAAACTTGTAACTGCAGCTCTTCTAATAGAAGAGGGAATGGAACAGACCATATATGATTGTGATGGACAGTATCAATTAGGTTCTACTGGATATCAAAAAAAGTGTTGGAACCCTCTTGGACATGGAGAAATAAATCTAAAAGATGCTATCAGATTCTCATGTAATGTTTATTTTTATAAAGCAGTTGAAAATATTTCATTTGAGAAATTATCTTTAATTGCACAAAATTTTAATTATGGAGAAGTTGTTGGAATTGATTTACCTTCAGAGAAAAATGGATTAATTCCTGATAGAAAGTATATGAAAAAAAAATATGAATTCGTTGATGAAAATGGAGTTTTCCAAAAGTATTGGGCAACAGGAGGCACTAAGGCAAATATGGGTATTGGACAAGGTGAAGTGCTTACAACACCCGTTCAAGTAGTAAATATGATTAATATTATAGCAAACAAAGGATACTATCTGTCTCCTCATCTATCTATAAAGAATAAACCTCCTAAGAAATTTTTAAACCTCAAATCCTCTACATTCCATTTTCTGGAGGATGCTATGTGGAAGGTCGTGAATAGTAATGGAGGAACAGGTAAGAATGCATGGATAAAAAATGCCACTATACGAGGAAAAACTGGAACAGCTCAAAATCCCCATGGAGATGATCATTCTTGGTTTGCTGGATATATCACAACGAATCAATCTAACAAAATGTCAATAGTAGTAATGATAGAAAATGGGGGAAGAGGCTCAGGTGTTTCTTCAGAAATAGCAAGAAAAATATTCACAGAATTTAATTTGAATAATTAATAGATACATAATGGATAAACTTAATAGAGTTTTCAATTTTAATAATGTTATCAAAGTAAATTATGGGGTAATCCTCCCCATATTTTTTCTCTGCATTATTGGACTTATAGCTTTAAATAGTGCAAGTAGTGATACTCTAGGACAGCATTCAGTGTTTTATAAGCAGACTATATGGCTTTCCATTGGCATACTCTTCCTAGTGGCGGTTCAATTTTTAAGAAATCAATTTTTATATGAGTATGCATATATACTATATATAGCACTTATTTTATTAATAATAGTCACACTATTTATGCCTTCTATAAAAAATTCAACAAGATGGATTATTATAGGATCATTTCAGTTTCAACCATCAGAAATTGGAAAAATTACAATGGTATTAGTACTGGCAAGATTTTTAGCTGATTATAAAGATACATTCTCAGACCATCAGCTGATAATTTTATGTTCATTATTATCAGCAGGTCCTTTACTATTAATTTTTAAACAGCCTGATTATGGTACAGGAATAATATACTTTCTTCCAGTTCTGCCTATGCTATTTTGGTCCGGGATAAAATTCAATAACATGGTATTATATTTTTTCCCTCTTGTAAGTATAGTTGTTGCATACGATCTTTTTTACTTTAGTTGTTGGATGCTTTTATTAGTTTTGACCTTAGTGTTTCTTTATAGAAGGGTATCCATAATAGTTCTTAATTTTATAATAAATGTTTCTTTTGGATTATTTAATAATTATGCATGGAATGAGCTTCTTTCAGGCTACCATAGGAAAAGGATTATAAGTCTATTTAATCCAGAAGTTGATCACATGGGAGTTGGCTATCAATTATTTCAATCAAAAGTAGCTATTGGATCTGGTGGACTGTTTGGGAAAGGCCTTGGAGAAGGTACGCAATCATACCTTAGATTTTTGCCGATCAAAGATTCTGATTTTATTCTATCAGTAATCTCAGAAGAAATGGGCCTTCTATCAATACTACTAATAGTAGTATTATTTTTTTGTTTTATATATTACACATTAGATGCTTCATCAAGACTATTCAATAAATTCTATTCACTTTGCTTAGTTGGCTTTAGTTCAATAATATTTTTTCATATGATAATAAATATGAGTATGGTCATAGGAATTTTCCCAGTTATTGGCTTACCATTACCTTTTATTAGCTATGGGGGTACCTTCATTTTAACTTGCCTAATTATTGTAGGTATTATTAATTATATTATCTATAATGATCTATGAATAATATCTAATTATACTTTTAATTATTTAGTAAAAATATTGTAAATTATAGTAATGGGCATTACTCAAAAAAAACACTTGGTATTTTTTTGTATTTATTTACTTATAGTACCTGGGTGTTTCATTCCTATAGACACCTCTCATGATTCAAATAAAAATGAGGATAATAATATTGAAGTTAATGATACAAATATAAATAGTAATGTAGATATACTAAGCAAATTTAATATAATAGACTATAAAATAGATAGCATAAACAATTTAATTTCTAATAATCTAAACCAAATAGAAAAAT
>CAYNPP010000016.1:5230-16710 GCA_964399095.1 uncultured bacterium
GATTTTTCAGCAACTTGATCTTTCTATCGAGACCTCAGAAGACGATATCATAAATTCTCTAATTAGAATTCAAAGTAAACTAAATGTTGTAGAAGAAAAACTTTTTGTGTATGACAGCCTATATTTCAATACCTTAAATGAATTAATTAGGATTGAGGATATGATTTCGGTATTAGCTAATCCTAATCAAGGTGCACATAGAGATATAGATAGTATTAATGATAATTCTCAGCAGTATGACTTTGATAAAAGGTATAAGAATGGATATGAACTTTATAAAGAAGAAAAGTTTGATGAAGCAATTATTATATTCAGGGAAATCATCACACTGAACCCATCTTATATAAACGCTGATAATTCACAGTTTTGGATAGGACAGATTTATTTTATAAAGAAAGAATATGAGTTTGCTATTATTGAGTACGAAAAAGTTTTTTCATTAGGAGATAAGAATAAAACACCAGATGCAGAATATAAAATAGCAATTTCTTATAAGATAATGGGGGACAATGATACCGCTAAAAAGAGATTTGATGATATCATTCAAAAATATCCAAATAATAGCACACTAGTTAGGAAGTCACAAAAAGAGTTAAAGAATATTAATTAATATGCTTAATAATTTAAAAATTTATTATCTAACATCAGAGGTTGAGCCTTTTTCTCAAACATATTCATTATCCACTTTTTCTAAAAAATTGTGTTCTAGATTACATAATATACAGGATTTTGATATAAGACTAAATCAACCAAAGTATGGCTTTATTAGTGAAAGAAAATATATCCTTCGAGAAGTTATTAGATTAAGAGATATGAATATAGATTTTAATACAGGAGAAGAGCTAGTTAATTTAAAATCAGCATTTATCCCAGAGACACGAGTGCAGATTTATTTTACAGAAAGTGATCAATATTTTAAGCCCGTTCCAGAATTATTATATAAATCAAAAAATGGAAGACCTTTCAAAGATAATGATTTAAAATTTGCATTCTTTTCAAAAGTAGCATTAGAATCAATAAAGAGGCTGTTTTGGCAGCCAGATATAATCATTTGCAATGATTGGCAGATGTCTTTTTTGCCTAGCTTGCTTAAGAAAGAATATAAGTCAGAAGAATTTTATGAAAATATAAAGACAGTTTTAGTTCTCCATAGTATTAATGATTATAGATATGTCTCTGGGGCATCATACGATTATATTGGATTGGATTCGACTGCACCAAAAACAGATAATCTTGAAGAGGCAATTAAAAATTCAGACTATTTAATTGTAGTAAATAGTGATAATAATGATATGAAAAAAGAATTCAATAAAAATAAAAATTTAGTTAAGGCATCAAGGAAAACAAAAACCATGTATTTAGATGCATCTTCATCTCAGAGCTGGTCTGAAATTGCAAAAAAAGTAGAAAATATTTTGAGGAAAGTATAGCTTATACGATTATGCTTCTGTTTTACAAAATTTTATTGAGGCTGATACCAATGGCGTTAATTTTATTTTTTATTGCATGTGAATCAGATTCAATTATTGTAGATTCAAGTTTCACTGAAAACAATTCATTGTTCAGTATATCTTTCCCTCTGAACTCACTACCCGAAAATACAAATACATTTCAAGATTCTCTTCATTCTAATGGAGATAGTTATCGTCTATATGCCGGTGAAATTGATAGCTACATTGACAACTCTGACTTTATTACAAGCGAAATATTATTTAAAATTAATTTAGATGATTTTAGAGAAAGTAAATATTGCAATTTAGATAACACTAATCTATCTGACAGTACAATAGAATCAATTGATAGTATTAAAATGATTTTTAGAACCTTTACTCAGTTGATGGATGAGGATAGCTTGTTAAAATTAAATATAGATGACCTCGAAATTATAGGAGCATTTTCAATTGACTCTGAATTGCATCCAGATAGCATTTTATTATATAGCAAAATATCCGACTTTAATCTTGAGGAAGATGAATTTGTTTCAATCATTAATTCAGCTCAAAGCAATATAGAGTTCGAAGAATATATGATAAAATTAGGAATACCAATTCCGAATACAGCATTCGATGTAGATAATGAAAATAATATCGATTTGTGTAATGAAGACGGACATTTTTTTATTTTATTTAGATATAATCCATCAGATAATGATGGAATTCAATATATAGAGCTGACATCATCTCAATATTCTACTGGATTTTCAACATTATTTAGACCGTCATTTGAGATTGCATATAACGAATTTAATTTAAATACAGAATACATTGATAAATTTTTAATCAGCAGTATTAGCTCTTTAGGAAATAATAATATTACCGATGATAATATTTATTTTGTAACCAATGATACTTTGACTACTAATTCAAATATTATGATTCTTCCTAGTTTATATCCAGGGCTACAAGAGAGTATAAATTTAGATGAAACATATTTATATGATATTGCAATGAATCAAGAATATATTGAAGCGACAACATCTGAGAATCCTTATAAACTAGATATTCTTTTGGAATTAAATCAAGAGTTTGAAGATTCAATTGATATTATTGATATAATAATAGATGCTATTATAATTGCTCCAAATTTAAATGATCCTGAGGGTGATAATCATCCAAATGGATTTGAACTTAATGGCCAATATGACTCCACAGATGACTCCACAGAAATTTTCTACGATTTAGGATTAGATTACTGCCCTAATTTATATGAATCTGGAGATGGAGAGAGTTGTTTATGTGATTTCATATTAAATCCAGAAGGATGTGATGATATAGAAAATTTAATATATAATTTAATGGGGACAGAAGGAAATGGAATTGTTGATTTGAATGAGACATTTCCTGAGTCGCAAGATGTCGGGAGTGATGGATGCAGCGACGAATTTGAAACAGGAATAGATTCTGATGGGAATTCAGATTGCTTGACTTATATCGACTCTAATTACATTCCAGGAAGCGACCCCAATGAAGATAATTATCTTTTGGATCCCTCTCAAGATGATTGGTTGGATTGTGGAGTTGATAAGCTTTGTGATAAAGATGAGCCAGGTTATGATTCTGAGAATAACCCTGACCCCCATAATGACAATTGGGGTAGTAATAATTTTGAAGGAACTGAGGCTAATGGCGTATGGGACAATAATGAAGGGACCGAGGGAAATGGCTTATATGATTACGGTGAAAGCTTTAATGATTTTGGAATCAATGGATTGCCCCAAGAAGAAGAAGAAGCCTGCGTAGATTGTATCTCAGATGGGCTGACTGAAGGGAATGAAATATATGACCTAGGTGAACCTTTTCAAGATTCTGGGATAGATGGCCTTTTTAGCATAAATGAAGATGGCTATAATCCAAATGGCACAGAGGGTAATGGGATGCTAGATGAAAATGAAATCTTTCCACCTGAATATGACTGTGGGTCAGATGCTTTATGCAATATAGATGAAGATGGTTATGAAGAATCCAATCTAGATCCAAATCTAGATGATTATAATATTGATCCAAATGATGATAATTGGAATGATTGCGGGATAGATGCAAATTGTGATGTTATTGATGAGGATGGCACACAAGATAATGACCAATGGGATGAGAATGAGAACTTTGAAAATAATTCACAATATGATATTGGTGAGCACTTTTATGATTGGGGATTTGATCAAACTCCTGATAGCTTAGAGATGCTATTGAGTGATTACACTCTAACTTATTCTGCCCCCCAGACAATCTCCTATGAACTAGATCAAGAGTTAATTTTGAACAATGATTTTGATGCTTCTCGAGATATTATTTTTGACATTGAACGTATTGTCCCTCATGAAACGATACCAAATTCAATTATTATTGGATTGAATATTTATGCGAACGAAGCTTTTACGGCGATGCAATTCAGATTGAATCATTCACCAATTTTGTACCAATCGACTACTTTAGAGCATTATGAAGAATCTCTCTATTCTATTAATGATAATAAATTGATAGAGGATGTATCTCTTTATGAGAATAGATTTGACGCCTATGATTTTCAAAATGATACAACACTCACGGTTGATTATATGAATGCTATAAAATTTAGGCTTGATTTTAATGCACTTGATGAATTTGTTATAAATCATCCGGGGGCCCATATAAATAAGAATTACACTAGACTGGCTTTGTATATAGATCATGAGAATATAAACCATAATTTCTTTGATGGCTCCGTTAATCTGTGGTTGAATACTGGAGAACAAAATAGATTCCTGAATTCATTTACTGCAAGCAGCAATAGCGAAATTTTGGTTCCATTCGGCTCTGTTATTGAAGATTTAGTTGATGGTGATATAGATTTAAGTCATGAAATGGTTTTTTTGCTAGATGGAGTTTATAATAACACATCTCGAATAGTGTTCTATAGAAATGCTTTCCCCCCAGTATTGGAGGTATTTTATTCAGAATGAAATTTCTGCTTAAGCTAATTATTTTATCTTCATTTATCTTTGGGAATTTTCTTGAATTATATGGTACGGGTGAAAGATATCACTATATCAGTAGCTCAGGGGTTGGTTTAGGAGAGTCATATTTTTTTTCAGGGAATAAGGATAATATAAACAATTCATTTGTAGCATCTCATTGGAAGTCAAATTTGACACACATATATATATCGACAAAATTTAAATCTAATATTGGAGGATATTCTGATAAGGATTTTAATTTATCAGCCTTCTCTTTTACCTTTCCCTTTTTAAAAAATAAAACTCTTTCTTTTGGGCTACATCCATATACAAGGTCCGATGTAACAATAATAGAAGATACAGGATATAATTATAGTCAGGAAACCTCTGAGTTTAGTGATTATCCTTTACATTCATCTTCTTTATATAATTTTTATGGTGGAATATCAAATATATATTCAGCAGTGTCTTTCAATTTATATAAGTTCATTTCTCTGGGATTGAAGCTAAACTATCTTTTTGGTAATCAGTATAAAACCAATAAGATAACTCTTTCAACTTTTGAATCTTCTTTTGATGATTCTGACAATATTTTTGTCCCTCAAGACTCTACATTCCATATACAATTCAATAAGTTCTCTGGTAGCTCTTTACAGCTTGATTTTATTTTAGATTTCACAAATCATCAATTCACTTTTACATCAACACTAATGGGGCCACTTAATATAACTTCTAGAACTTACTATAATCTATACAATCTGTCAGACCCCTTAGAGAGATTCACACTGAATGATTATAGCTTTTTAACGATTAATTCAGGAACTGATTTATTAGTTTATGAACCATACTATGAGAATTCCATTAGTGAGAATATATCAATTAATGATTTTAATGATAGAGTTAGTGATATAGGCCTAGGTTATTGTTTTAAAGCGGATAAAAGCGGAATAATTCTTGAGCATCGAAGGACAAATTTGTTTACTAACTCATCATTGCTAAATAATGGAATTCAAATTTTCAATAAGAATCAACCATCAGTTTATTCTGTACATATGGGCTACTATAGAAAATTAATTATTTCACAGGCAGCATTAGTTAATTCTATGGTTTTAAGATTTGGAGGGTATTATAAAAAACTTGATTTTGGGAAAGACTCTGGAACTGATTTAGGGTTGACAATAGGAACTGGAGTTTCTATCAATAATAATTCAGATTTAATTGATATTGGTATTAAATTTGGGAGATTATCACATGATATTTTAAATAAAGAGGAATATTTCAATGCCATTATATCCTTTGATATAGGTGAGAGATGGTTTGATAAATCTAGAAACAATTAATGAGAAAGTATTTTTACATGGTTATTATTATTATTATTACCCTTTTTTGGAGTTGTTCTACTGTTGACCAATCTTTTCTAGAAGATAAATCATCACAAAATAGTGCAGATGTTGTTTTATCTGCATCAGATGCAGAAGAATGTAGAATGTATAGAAGCTATCAATCTGATTATTGGAAAGATAAGAACTACAGAAGATGTATCTATTGCAATATGTATATGATGGAGTATGACTGTGATTTTTCTAATGACAAAGTCAATTATTATAATTTAGCAAGATCCTTTATTGAACTGGACTCTAATGATTGTACTAGTGATTGTGGTTGCGTGGATACAGGCTCATGTGCAGACAGTGCATTTTGGGCTTTAAACCAAGGGCTAGAGGGGAACAACGATGATGAAATCCTACTTGAACTTGGTGCATATATGTCAGTAAAAACAGATAATATTACTCAAGCAATATATTATCTTGATAAAGCAATTTCATTTAATGAAGAGAATCTAAGAGTATTAGAGCAGCTTAGTGACTTATATGCAAAAGAAGAAAGATATGAAGATCAGATAGAAGTCCTAGATATGTGGATAAAGTTAGATTTAGATGAAATTAAATATAAGAAAGCAATTGGTGAAAAAAAACAAGCATACGAAGCCTTGGGAAGAGAAAGTTCAGATGTAGATAAAGAAAGATGGGTTACCGATAAGAGTAATATGCTAGCTGGTATTTATTTTTTGCAAGCACTAAAGGAGATAGATGAACATCAGCAGATTGTTGATTATGCAGATGAGATGCTATTTTATGAGCCAGAGAATATAATCATTCTTGAATTTTTAGCTGAAAGTTACGTTACGATATATGAGTATAGCTTGGCTAGAGACGTATATGACAAATTATTCGGCATCAATCAAGACTATAAATACGCAGTAGAAATATCTAAGATATTTATAGAAGAAGAGCAATATCAAAAAGCTTATACTTGGTCCGAAAAGGCAGTATCCGCTACAATTAACAATGAGCCTAGAGGTGAAGCAGTCTTTCAAAGAGCTGAAGTATTGTTTTATCTTGCAAAAAGCTGCCAAGATTCTGAATTGAGTTTCTGGGATAAAATTGTATATGAACTAGCACTAGAAGATTATGAAATAGCATATCAATTTGGTCAGTATAACGCTAGAATTAGAAAAAATAGTTTAGCTAAAGATGATTATTATATTACTACACCAACAGACTGGTTTCTTAATGCCTCGGGAGTTGATAGCGCTTCACCAAGTAGATATAGTGAAAAAATTACAGTATCTTTAAAAGATTGTTATAGCTGGTTAAATAGAGAGATTAAATCAAAATGAATATTGGCATAGCATGTGATCACGCAGCTTTTAAAGAGAAAGAGCAATTAATTTTATTTGTTAATAAAATGGATATAAAGGTTACTGATTATGGATGTCTATCTGAAGAATCAGTTGATTATCCAGATTTTGCGCATGCTCTTTCTGAAGGAATAATTAATTCTGATATTGATATAGGAATATTAATATGTGGAACTGGAATAGGTATATCTATTGCAGCAAATAAAAATAAAGGGATTAGAGCAGCTTTATGCACATCATTATTTCATGCAGAGATGGCAAGGAAACACAACAATGCAAATGTAATTGCCTTTGGATCAAGGACAACTGATTTTAAAGATATATGCGCCATGACTAAAGTTTTTTTAAATACTCAGTTTGAAGGTGGTAGACACCAAAAAAGGATTGAAAAAATAGAAAATGAATAAAAATTTGAGAAATAGTGACTTTAATATCTATTCAGCTATAGAATCTGAGGAGAAGAGGCAACTTAATACTCTAGAGATGATAGCATCAGAGAACTTTGCAAGTAAAGCAGTTTTAGAAGCTGCTGGAAGTATACTTACCAATAAATATGCAGAGGGTTACCCTGGAAAAAGATATTATGGTGGATGTGAATCTGTTGATCAAGTAGAGAATATTGCTAGAGATAGATTAAAAAAATTATTTAATTGTGAGTATACTAATGTTCAACCACATTCAGGTTCTCAGGCAAATATGGCTATATTTAATACACTCTTATCTCATGGTGACACTGTTATGGGATTAGACCTTGCCCATGGCGGACATTTAACTCATGGGAGTAAAGTGAATTTTTCAGGAAAAACATATAACTTTGTTTCCTATCAAGTTAATAAAGATTCAGGTAGAGTTGATTTTTCTCAAGTCAGTAAAATAGCTAAAGAATGTAAGCCCAAGCTGATTATCTGTGGTGGCTCAGCATATCCAAGGTTTATAGAATTTGAAAATTTTTCTGAAATTGCTAATGATGTAGGATCCTTGCTTATGGCAGATATTGCTCATCCATCAGGATTAATTGCAGCAGGAGTGCATCCGTCCCCTTGGCCCTATTGTGATGTTGTAACATCAACTACTCATAAAACTCTTCGTGGTCCAAGAGGAGGAATTATCCTTATGGGAAAGGATTGGGAGAATACATGGGGAATTAAGGCCCCAAAAAGCGGAAGAATAAAAATGATTTCTGAATTAATTGATAGCGCTGTTATGCCTGGAATACAGGGTGGCCCTCTGATGCATATAATAGCAGCAAAGGCAGTGGCTTTTAAAAAAGCCCTTGAAACATCTTTTAGAGATTATGCAATTCAAATAGTATCAAATGCAAAATTTTTATCTAAAGAATTATTAAAATATAATTTTAATCTTGTTTCTGGAGGGACAGACACACATGTTATTTTAATTGATTTAACTAACAAAAATTTAACAGGAAAATATGTAGAAAATAGATTAGAAGAAGCCGGGATTACAACAAACAAGAATATGGTTCCGTATGATAAGAAAAGCCCATTAATCACAAGTGGAATCAGGATAGGGACACCAGCTTTAACAACGCGCGGGATGAAAGAGACTGAGATGAAAGTTATTGCTAGATTGATTAGTGATACTATAGAAAATATTGATAGTGATAAATTTTTAGAATCCACTCGAAATCAAATCAAGGAGTTATGTTCCAGTTTTCCATTATACATGGAGGTAGAAAATGAAATGTCCTAAATGCATTAATATGGTAACAAAAGTAATTGATTCTAGAATTACTGAAAAAGGCTATACAATACGAAGAAGGCGTGAATGTGAATCATGTGATTTTAGATTTACAACATATGAATATGTTTTTCCAAAGAAAATAGTGATAAAAAAAATGGGAATCAGACAAGAATATGATAGACACAAATTAGAAAAAAGTATACGAATCTCATGTATAAAGAGACCTATATCTGAGCAGATTATACAAGAGACCATGATGAAGATTGAAAAAAAAATTAATGACATTCCAAGTGTTGAAATACCTTCAAAGGATATAGGTAGGATGGTTATGGAAGAATT
Source organism: uncultured bacterium (assembly GCA_964399095.1). Lineage (GTDB taxonomy): Bacteria > Fidelibacterota > Marinisomatia > SCGC-AAA003-L08 > D37C17 > TMED161. The sequence goes on from CAYNPP010000016.1 coordinate 14,404, forward strand.
AAAAAGTATTGATAAAATTGCTTTTATCAGATTTGCATCCGTTTATAGAGATTTTAAGGACTTAGGTGAATTTAAATCTCAGATAGATGATTTGTCTAAATAACCAACAATGAAAAATATTATATTATATCCATTTTCCTTGGTTTTCTCGTTATTCGAAAATATTGGAAGATATTTTGATTTAATGTTCAGGACTCTTAAATCAATTAAAACCTGGCACCTATATATTAACTTACTACCCAATCAAATTATATCTCTTGGAATATCTGCTTTACCTATAGTTTTTATTACAGGCTTATTTTCAGGGATGGTTACAGCTGTTCAAGCTGCATATCAATTTGAGTCAGGATTTATTCCTACATGGTATGTAGGTGGAATTGTGGGGGAAGCAGTTTTGTTGGAGCTTGGTCCAATGATTACTGCTTTAGTTATGACAGGAAGAGTAGGCGCAACAATTGCGGCAGAGATTGGTACAATGCGAGTGACCGAACAGATTGATGCCCTAGAAACATTATCTTTTGATCCTGTTGCATTTCTTATTATGCCTAGAATATTAGCGTGCGCTATTATGTTTCCAGTTTTTATAGTTTTTGCAGATTTATTTGGAATTGTAGGAGGGTATTTCGGTGCTATTACCTCGCTAGATGTAACAGGGTTTGATTATATAAGAGGATTAAAAGACTGGTTTAGACAATGGGACGCAATCTTTGGAGTTATAAAGGGATTCTTTTTTGGTATTACAATTACCTCAATTGCATGCTACTTTGGATTCTATACTACTGGTGGCGCACAGGGCGTTGGTAAATCGACTACAACAACGGTAGTTGTCTCATGTATATCACTAGTTATTTTGGACTATATACTAGCAGCCATATTGTTATGATTAGAGTTGAAAATATATATAAATCGTTTGATGGAAAAATAATACTTAATGGTATTACTTTTACAGTCAATAAAGGTGAGTGTGTATCTATAATTGGACAAAGTGGAATCGGAAAGAGTGTGCTTCTGAAAAGTATCATTGGATTGCTTAAGCCTGATTCAGGGCATATTATAATAAATGATAAGCAGATTGATACCTTATCATTCAAGGAGCTTCAGGAAATAAGATCACAATTTGGGATGGTATTTCAATTTGGGGCACTGTTTGATTCTATGACAGTTAGTGAGAATGTAGGTTTAGCTTTACAAAAACATAAAAATTATGATAAATTGGAGATAGAGCAAAAAATAAGGACTAGTTTAGAAGAAGTAAATATGCAAGGGACTGAAAATAAAATGCCATCTGAGTTATCTGGTGGGATGAAAAAAAGAGTTGGAATAGCACGAGCAATAGCTTTAAAACCAAGCTATATGCTATATGATGAACCAACTACAGGACTTGATCCTATTATGACAGACAGTATGAATAAATTGATAACAAAATTTCATTCCAGGGGAGATGTCACTTCTGTGATTGTAACACATGAGATGAAAACAGTAGTAAATGTTTCGGAAAGAGTTATTATGCTGCATGAAGGAAAAATTCAATTCGATGGTTTAACAAAAGAGTTTTTAAATTCTAAAGATCAAGTTGTAGTTGCTTTTTTAAAGGGTGACAGCACCTTCAACCAAAGAAAAGGAACTTAATATGAGAGCATCAAAATTATTTTGGATAGGCCTTACAATCTCTTTTTCAATAGTTATTTTTGTTTTTGGATTACTTTATTTGCAGGATATTTCATTAAATAAGGCAAGCTTAAGGTTCACTGTAATGTTTGATAATGTACAGGGCTTAAATGATGGAGATACCGTAAATATGCTTGGTAAAAGGATTGGTAAAGTTTCCACTACAAAAATAAGAGGAAATAGGATTGCCGTAGAAGTAAGCATTGATCAAAACTTTGCTTTTGATATTCCTGTAGACTCTAGAATAGAAGTAAAGAGTGATGGATTAATGGGTGCAAAATTTGTTGCTATTGAGCCAGGCAATAATACAAAAGTTAGTATTGCAGATGGAGATGTCGTTGAAGGCACAAGAGAAGTAGATTTTACAGAGATAACCCCAGGCATTATGCCTATCACACAGGATTTAGCAGTTTTCTCTAGAAGGTTAAAGGCAATACTAGGCGAAAGCCAGAAAGATGATGTCAGGAATACTCTTTCTAATGTTGAATCTCTTACGGGGGAGTTAGATAGTCTTATAAAAGACATTCATTATATGCTCATAAATGATGATGATAGAAAAAATATATCTGATTTTTTTGAAAAATTAAATTCTACTGGGAAGAATCTTGATGAGATGACAAAAAACAGAAAGGATGATAT
>CAYNPP010000017.1:0-16269 GCA_964399095.1 uncultured bacterium
AATTTCCTCATAGGGAAATTTACAAAATAATTAGATTTCTAAAAAATGATGGAGGTTACAGTTGTTTTTCTGGTATGTATCTGTAGTGACCTGTGATAGGATAACTAAATAGCGCATCATTCATAATTGGTCCGCTTCCGATGTTGTGTACAACTAGTGGATTTCCTGTTATGCATGATGCTTTATGGGTTACTATTCCAATATGCCAGGGGCTGTTACCCTTAAGGTCCCATGTCACGATATCCCCCGGAAGATAATCTTTGTTATTATTAGAAATATCCAATGAGATACCGTGTCTTGTAAAAAATATTTGAAGGTTTGGGACTCTACGATGATCTATGTTTGAGTCAGTACTGTTTAGACCCCATATACGTTGTGATGGATAGCTATCAAAATGATTTTTCATATCCTCATGTACTAACTTCTGTAGGTCTGCACCAATATTTCTGTATGAACGAATAATAACATCAGTGCAAACTCCGAGATGAGAGGGGATATCACCGTTTGGATAGTCAATCTGTCTATATTTTGAATCGTATGTAATGCTATGATTTGTTCTTTCTATGGCTGCTTCAGAAAATAGTTTCTGAAAATCATTTTTAATAATTAAATCATTAGAGCAAATAGACTCAGCGCTGGTATATGATGTAGCGATATAAATAGAGCCTGCTACAATTAATAATATAATGGATAACCTAATAAGCTTTTTCATATAATATTATACAGCTTGACTTATATTTTGTTTCAATTTTATTTAGTTACTTGAATTCTTTTGATAGTGCGTGGATGTGTTTGTAGTTTGTTCCACAGCACCCTCCAAGAAAGGATGCTCCTAAATCAGCTGCATCTCTTGAAAGATTCATGAAATCATCATCACTTGAAAAATTAGAAATGATGCCATCTGGTGCTGGTTCTCCTAGTCCTAGATTTGGATATATTCCCCACTTCCCATTCCAGAGTGCTTTGATGTTTTCTAAACTCAACTTTGTTTTTTCTATAGAATTACAATTTATCATTAGAGCTGAAATTTGATACTCTGATATTGATTCTAGAGTTAAATTTATTTTTTCACCCGATAGAATATGATCTTGATCCATAAGATTAAGGCTAAGCCATATCTTTACATTGTATTTTGAAAGGACTCTTATGCATGAGAGAATCTCTGGGATACTATTCATTGTTTCTAAGAGTATAGTATCTATACCACAATTTGTAAACCAATCAGCAAGCTCAATAAATTCTGACTCTGAATCTTTATCCCCTGGGTAGAGAGGTGGTGTGTAGCAATCTTCAAGCGGAGCAATTGAACCAAGAATTTTTGTTGATGTACCTGCAGCTGCTTTTTTTGCCATTTCTATAGCATTTGTAAATGATTTATATGACGTTTCTCTGGCGTTCTCTTTTGAAAGTCCAGTTTTTATAAATGAACGAGTAGTCGCTCTAAATGTGTTTGTTGTAATGTAGTCCGCTCCATGACTAATATTTTTTTTATGAATCTGATAAACTAAATCAGGATTTTCTATGTTTGTATGAGCGGACCAAATATATGGTGGTAATTTTACACCATTAGATAAGATTTCTGTACCCATTCCAGAATCTAGTATTTCAATTGCTGGCATATATCCTAATCCCCATGGTAATACTTAGCTCAATCTCATTCTGTTCTTATATAGTAAATTATAGTGTTCCATGCATTGATTATATATATAATCATATTTTTTTGGGACTACATTTTTTTTGTCAATATGTGGTTTAAATCCTGTTGAAGATTCCACCTGAATATACCAGTGCTTTCCCCAGACGCCATCTGTAGAACGAGGTCCCTTTGGCCATGATAACATATCTTTATCAAATGTAATGTTGAAACTTCTACACAATTTTATTAGTAATTGCTCTGGGTTTGCAAGTAACTCATTGGCATCAATAATCGTGGGTGTAGTTCCAAGGCTCTCTTTTAGCATATTATAAATTCCTATTTGCTGTGGATAGCCAAGATCATTTATACTATTTATCTCATTTCTTTTGATATATGAGCAAATAACATCCTTGGGATTACGAATTAGAAGACAATTATTCATTTTTTTTATCCATTCAAGTTCTGATTCTGCAATCATGTGGTGGGCCATATGCTTCTGATACCATATTGTTTTTGAGTGGGGGATAGATCCCGTAAGGTACTCTACAATTTTCTTGTATTTTTTTTCTTCTGATTGAATAATTTCTTTACTCATGGGATGTTTGTGTCCAGTTTCATTCAGAAAAAAAGCATAGAATGGCTCATCCGTGACAAAGCAGTCATCTCTATTTTCAAAGGAACGCATCAGAGCCGTTGAAATGTTCCTTGGGCCAGACCACATAGCTATATAATTAGACATGAGTGAATTTATTCATGTGGGTAGAGCATCATTAATTTTTCAGAATAGTATTTCTGTAATAGTTGTGTCATATCTCCACGTACTCCTTTAGAAATTTGATGCCCATCGATTTCTATTGCAGGAATCACCCCAGCGAATGTCCCTGTTACAAATGCTTCATCTGCAGTTCGTGCATCTTCAATTTTAAAATCTTTTTCAGCTACAGGTAGATTTTGTTCTTTACAAATTTTGATAATCATCTTTCTGGTTACCCCAGGCAGGCAGTAATCTCCCTTGGATGTCCATACTTCACCGTTCTTAACAATAAAGAAATTTGTAGAGTTGCATGTAGAAACATTTCCGTTCACATCCATCATAATCCCTTCATCTGCACCAGCTTTATCAGCCTCGATACATGCTAAAATACAATTGAGTTTGCTTAGGGTATTCAAGCGGGGGTCTTGAGTATCTGAGGTAGCTCTTTTGGTTTTAACGGTTACCAGTTTTATACCATTTTTATTAATTCTATTATCAGCTTTTTTATATTCAGGGATTATTACAATGCTACTTCCTTTTACATTTGCATTTGGGTGCTGGTATGGTGTTTTTTTAAGTCCCCTGGTAACAATAAGACGAATATGCACATCACTTTCCATCTTATTTATAGATAGTGTTTCATAAATGATTTGAGTTAGTTTTTCAGGAGAGCATCCAATATCAATATCCAGCTTATTTGCTCCAAAATATAATCTATCAAGGTGATCTTCAAGGAAAACGAGTTTTTTATTTAGAAGTCTGATTCCCTCCCATACTCCATCACCCAAAAGAAAACCACTATCAAACACTGAAATAGATGCATCCTTTCTATCAAGGATGTCTCCATTAATGTAAATTTTTATGATCTCATTTCGTAAATCTTCTTTGTAGCTGTGAGTACCTTTTGCCATATCATTATAGAGAATTAATTATTTAAATTTTACTTTTGCCTGTGAATCTTCTTTGTAATGTATCTCATGGCCATCTTGCCACTTCCCATTCACAAGATACTGTGCTTTTGTATGCATATTCCCATTGGAGAGCAATTCTAAAGTTGACTTTACTTGTGTTATTCCATTCTGATTTCCTGTAACATCCTCAACAAAAATGATTTTATTGTTTTCAAGAGTTACAGTCGCAACGGTATAAAATCCGGCTGTTGTAAAGTACCAGGATTTAAAACTATTTGATTCTAAATCAAACATTATAATCGATTCTCCTCCATACTCACCTTCATTTACAGAATGAGTAATTTTTACTCCATTCCCATTTAATATTCTATCCCACTTCTGAATATCAAAAACTGGTTTTTCAGGAGTTGAATTAGCAAACTCTCCTATATAGGTTTTACCAATATAGGGTTCAAGGGTTTTTAACTGATTTGATAAACTCTTAATTTCATTCTCCTTTGTACAGTTGATACACAGTATTAATACAATAAATAAAAGTAGTGGCTTCTTCATTTTTCATTCCTCTATATAGTTACTGCTCACATGCATTTTGACAATCAACTAGGGATTCAAAGGGTACAACACCGGCGCAACCACCATATATAAACATCTCGCATGATTCTGTGTCTTGATTAAAATAATACATTTGCATATATGCTTCGCATGGACCTGAATCTGGGGCAAGGTAACATTCTTCCGGTAATTCTTCTTCAGTAGGGTTAATAATAAAGTTAATCATAGCAACAACATCTAGTACGTTCATCTCTCCATCGCCATTGTAATCTGCGGCAGAAGCCTCTGAATCAGTTGGTATACTTGCTCCAATAATATAGCCGACTATCGCAACAATATCCAGGACATCAATTTGCCCATCTCCATTAACATCGCCATCGACAGCTGTATTAAAATCCTCACAATCTGGATATCCCTGCCACGCTGGGGTGCTGGTACCTTCAATTTCCTGTCCAAGTTCATCAACGCACCAGCAGTAGCCAGTTGAAGACCAGCACTGCATTGGCTCCCACTCACAATCTTCAGTGCACTGGGGAATAAAGCAACCCAATCCACCACATTCTGCTTCAGCAATATCCGCTGCTTCACAGCAATTCTCGCTCCATGCAAAGGCCATAAATAAAAATACTAAAAAATAATTTTTCATAATTAACTCACCTTAATTTCATTTAAATAGCTTTGCTATTTCTCTAACCTAAAATAATACTAACAAGCATGACGATATCTAGAACATTGAGAGTCCCATCACTATTGATATCCGCACTATCATTAAAGCTATTATCTAAAACTAAATTTACAAGGACAACGACATCTAGAATATTAATATCCTGATCGCCATTAATGTCACCTTGATCTGTTGTTAATTTATAGATATTTTCATTTCCGCAAAAAAACAGTTCATTATTTTCATCAACACCAAATGAGGTGATATTAATATTAGATTGCATTAGATGTTCATTGATATGATCTCCATCTTCTGAATATTGAAGTGCCCAAATGTCACCTGTACACCAATCTCCATATATATATTTTCCTTCTAATGGCCAAAGAGATGGCCCTCTATAAACATAGCCACCTGTAATTGAGCATACTCCATCCACATACAATTCATACTCAAGTATTGGAGGCTCAAATCCAGTTGGATCGCAATCGCTTCCTATAGGGTAGCAGTGATTGGCTTCCATTGTATTCCATCCGTAGTTTAGACCACTATAAATAATATCAATCTCCTCATATGCGTTCTGACCGACATCAGCTCCCCACAAAAACCCTGTTTCTAAATCCCAGCTGAATCTCCACATGTTCCGTAGGCCATATGCATAGATTTCATCTCTTGCCGTAAGTGGTGCAATAAAAGGATTGTCAGGGGGTATACCATAATTCAAACCATCCGAAGGATTGTCAACATCGATGCGGATTAATGAACCCAGAAGGGTTGATAGATTCTGACCATGTCCAAGAGGGTCTCCTGACGAGCCACCATCACCAAAAATAATATATAGATAACCATCTGGGCCAAAACTTGTTTGTCCTCCATTATGATTTGTATAGGGTTGATTAACTTCGAGTATTATAAAGGATGATCCATGGTCGGCCTGATTAGGATTGTCACTGACATTATAGCGTGCAATCACGTTCCTTCTTGGATTGTGTCTAGTATAATTAACATAGAAGTATCCATTTTCAATATAATTTGGGTGAAATGCTAGCCCTAACAATCCCTCTTCAGTGTAGCCGCCATCCTGCTGAACAATAGATCTAATATCTAAAAACGTTTGTGCATTAGATGTCCCTGCGTCATTGGAAAAAACTTTTATTTGGCCTTGCTGCTCTACAACAAAAAGACGATTAGAGTTATCACCGGAATTATATATCCCTACAGGGTCCTCAAACGTTAGGTTGGGGAAAGCGTTCTCTATACTGTAGTCAGATTTCAGTATTGATAATAGTAATACAATTAAGCTATATGTTAATTTATTAATCTTATTCATACAATAATCTACAAAATAAAAAACAAATTAAATTTATTTGAATACAATTTATCTAGAATACTAGATTCTCTTGATTCTTAAATCAAAATAATTTAGATAGACAATATTGCGCCAACTAGCGTAACAATGTCAAGCACATCAACCATCCCATCACTATTCATATCTGAAGCTTGTATTTGAATATCTGTTAACTCATCATTCCCAAGTACATATCCAACAATCATTACGACATCAAGCACATTCAATTCAGAGTCAAAATTAACATCCCCAAGAAGCATTTGATTATCTGTAACTGCTAGATTAATAGGCAAATCAACAGTTGAACCTAAATTTGTTGAAACAAAGATATGAGCCATATAGTCGCCTAGCAATAAATCAGCTGCATCTACCCCAACATTAAATTATATACTCTCACTATCATAAATCTCACCATCAAGTCCACCATCTGATGTCAATGATAGCCAGTTCCCAGGTTGGTAGGGGGCAATAAACTTAAATGAAGTTTGATTTTCAAAATAATTACCATCATATTCATCTACCTGTGTTGCTATTGTTCCTGTTGAATTTTGAATGCCAATTGTTGCGCTATAATTCCCTTGTATACTTCTGATATTTATATCTATTTCTCCATCTGAGTAAATGATAATTTGAAAATCATAGTAGCTATCTTCATAGCCTTCAGAAGCCCAATGATATACATCTTCAAACCAGACAACCAACCTGTCTTCTGTGGATTGATAGTATACATTCCCAGAGCATGAGGAATTACAATTGTCATTGACCGGATTAAGGGCATCCCAGAAACCGAATATAGCTGGTTTTGGAGCATCCACCGAGGGGATATTCCCATTATACCACTCATCGCTCCCATCACCAAATCCAATCCATCCATTTGCATTTATTATAAATTCAGTATAGCTATCACCATAGAACGGGAATTCAAATCCAAGTTCAATTGGATCTGTGTCGGAGTCATTCCCTTCAAATGAAACTTGTGTTGAATTATCTGAGATATCAAGCCATTCGTATTCAATCTCATCATCTAAATTTGAGTCACTCCAGAAGTAGCCATGTGCATCAGGTCCACCGCCTGGGGTTGTAAATGGAGATTCTATAGATTCATACTCATAGGAAACTGAATAGCTTAATACAGAACCTTCCTCTCCTGTATTTGATAGTGTTATTGTACCTGAATCTGCTTCACCTTGGTTCAGTTCAAAGTTTAAATTATCAGTAGAATAATTTAGCTCTGGAGATGGAAGAGTTATTGGAGACTCTGTAGTTATATATATTGCTGTTTCATCTCCAAGCTCCATTGCAGCGGATGGATATACATCATTGAATGTATACTCAATACCATCGTCACCCAATTGATTTTCTATTCCAATTGTTGCATATCCCCCATGTATTGGTGGATAGCTATTGAAATTACCTGATGAAGTGTTGTTAAAGTCCTTGTATTGAACTTTTATACTATTGTCACCATATGGTGGAGCAGAATCATTGTATAATATAATCTGGAATGTTTCATTAGAATTATTATTTTCAGTCCTCATGTCTGACCATTCAACTATAAAACTATCTCCAGCATCATAAACAAAGATATCCCCACTGTTAGTTGTTTCAAGGTCATCCCAGAATCCTGCAATCATTGGAGATGGTCCACCTGCTCCTGGGATAGGATAGTTCCTGAATGATTCCATGTCAGTATGTCCTAGTGCAATCCATCCATTTGGGCTCACGGTAATGGTTTCATAGTTTATTCCATAGAATTTAAATGTAAAGGGAAGAGTTACATCTGCTAGAGGGTTCCCATTCCAGTTTCCGTTACCACTATTTGAAAGATTTAAATCTGTACCTGATCCACCGTAGTTAGTATCAATTTCAATCCAGTCATATATTGGAGCTAAGTTGTAGTCTATATCACCGGAGTCATAGATATAGTATCCGTAGGTATCAGGTCCCAAGGGATCAGTTTCTCCGACCCTCCCAGTTTCTAACATAAAGGTTTCCACTCTATCATATCCACCTTCACTTTGAATGTGTACCGATAAAGAAAATTGAGTCCCAGGAATAACATCATCACTCACAGTGATATTAAAGCAATCATCACAAGTTATTGTGCTATTAGAGAGAATGTTCCCCCAGGAGCCACCTGAATCATTTATTTCTACTTGATTTCCATTAAATGATAGTGTTGCAGTTACTCCTGATGCAGAAATCTCGCCAGAGTTTGTTAGTTCAATAGATAAATTTTGAGTCTCTCCAGGATCAACATCACCAGAAGAAGATACATACAACAAGCTTCCCATAACATTGATGTCAATGCTAGATGTCCAGTTAGATTCCCCATCAGTAATGTGTATATAAAGCTGAAGATCTTCTCCCTGAATAGATGCAGGAGAAATAGAGATATTAAAGTCCCCGTATGAAGTTTCACCAGACAAAATTGTACCATAAAATATGCTTTCTGAATTAATAGAAACATTCTCAGAGTTTGAAATTAATTCTGCAGAAATATCACTGGCTGTATTTTGTCCAAAATTATAAATGGGAATTGAGAGCAGTATAGTTTCTCCTGCTTGTGCTAAACCATCATTTGAATCAGTGATAATGATTTCTGAGTCCATAGATAGATTGACATTTACAGATTCATTTGTTATTGTCAAGTTTCCTTGATATGGCTTGTGGTCTAGCTTCGTAACTGTTATTGTTGCAGAGCTTAATAAATTTTCATCAATATCAAAGCTAACCATCCCCATGTCATTGGTATGCTTATTGATTGGATTATTACTCTCTGGAACAAAAAAAGTTACCAGTGCATTAGAAACAGGCATTCCATACTCATCTGAGACTGCAACATCTATAAAATTTGTTCCATATGGTATTTCAGAAGGATGTTCAGCATAAATTACAGTGGGTTTATCTGTCCATAGGTGTGTGGCTGGATCACCCATAAGGTTGTTCCACTGAGTAAAAGCACTTACCCACTGATCATAGTCACCTGGATAGGTATTCAATAAAGCTAGTTTTCCACTGGCAAGGGCTGCACCTGCTGTTCCTACCTTATCAGATAAAATTCCATCATACATACCCATATCTATAATATTATTAAATAGTGTATGAGTGTTCCACGTAGCTGTGCCTACGGCTGCCACTCCTCCCTTTGGGTTAGAGGTGCTTCCAGAACGAAGGAACGCTTCTGACATGGTTGTATTGTCTTCTGCAAATGAGCCTGTTCCGCAGGTTAAAATTGTTGCGAATGAAAGTTTTACGCCACTGTTGGCGTTGTTTATATTACTAGAGGTGAATCCACTCATACCAAGGTAACCTCTGTAGTTAAAGTAGAGGACTCCTTCTTCAAGTTGATCTTCCATCCAACTTGACCAGCTTCCACCAGATGTTTTAATACTAACATCATCAAAGCCATGGTTCTCTAGTGTTTCCTTAACATATTCCTTTGTTATGGCACAAGAGTTTCCTGAGCTTGAGGGGTCCCCAGCCATAGCTGCCCTTTCGTAGTAATCTCCAAAACTATCAAGATAGGTAGCCTTTTCATATAATAAAATTTTGTTAGATACATTACTAAGTTCTGTGCTGCTTTGAACGGATATTCGTCCAACAATCACCTCGGGAAGAAGGTCATTCCCATCTAGTTGAGAGTAGGGCATGTCTCCTTCGCAGTCATTCCCATATGTGTTATGTCCAAAGCCATTGTAGAAGGTCGGAATTGAGTATGATCCTCCTACATCTCCAACCAAAGCAACGTATTCCGGTGGATTATCCCAGTTGTTATAGGCATCTTCTATATAGTTCTTTATTGCAGAAGATGAACTCCCTGTTTCAGAAAGTGAAGCAACATACACGATGTATCCTCTTTGATTCCTCCACTCAATTAAATCTTGAAAATAGGAGTTAGTGGATGATGACCCACCACAAATATACAGGATAGTTTGAGGTTGATAATCTTCATCACGGCTCTCTGTGCTATAATTTAAAATATGCTCTTTGTATATCTTTTCAAAAACCCTAGACTTCGGCATATTTTTCTTAGAGATTTGATTAGCTGAGTAACTTTTAGTTAATTTTATTTCTACGGAATTATATATTTCAAGTTCTTCAGAATTAGGGTTGTACTCAAATGGAATCAAGGATAATATTGATATATTAACATCTCTCATTACCATTGGGCTGGAGACTGAAACTTTATTTTCAGGGTACAATTGTGAAGAGCTGTAATAGCTTTCGTTGACATCTTCGATAGAGGATTTTTCAAGTCCATTTACCATAGCTTGGTTTGGAAAAATCTTTATATCTTTAATTTTTTGAGAGCTTAATATATTATACTCTACATTGTATGTATAATCTCCATCAATTTCAATTAAAGCTGAGAATTGTGGTAGCTTTGGCATACCTAGCTCTGTGGTTGACCCTTTTGTTTTGGTCAGTATTTTAGTGTATTCTTCAACTGATTCAAGCTCAAAGTCATCTATAGAAAAATTTATTATATAGTATTCTTCAGATTCTTCAATTAATTCAAAATTCTTATTTTCTTCTGCTATAGAGATTGATAATAAAACCAAAATCAATATATACGATAGTATTTTTTTCAATTTATCCTCCTGATTGATGCAAAAAATTTAAGTATAAACTATGAATTAATAATACAGAAATATGTTTCAGTTTGTCACAATCTCTATTTATATGTGTAGATTGCAGAAACCTTAATAACCTTGAAGTGGCTGCTTTTAGAAGATGTCACTAATTCATCATTTTTATCTTTGCGAGTCGTATAGTTTTGCTTGATAAGATTTTCTGTATCTTCTATTACTATAGCATTGGCCCCTAACTCAGCAGCTTGGATTAGTAGTCGCTCCATTATTTTATTTGTTTTACTTTGCCAAGTGATATTTATTGATGGGTCTTGTAGGGCAAATTCACTAGAGGCCTCTATAAGAGCAATTATATTATAACTTTCTGGATACTCTGAATATACCATTACCTGTGTAGGAGATATTGCTTCTCTTGTATCACCAACTATTATATAAGAAACTGGATAGCATGAAAATAATGTTATATAAATGAGGATTAATGATAATGATAAATATTTTTTTATGTTAACAAACTCCTATTGTAATTATTTTTCAACATTACTAATCAGGTAATCAAAGGCCTCATCTACAGAATCTAATACAACAAAAAGGTCTAAATCAGATTCTGAAATAACATTATTAGATACCAATCTATCCCAATCGATTAATCCATCCCAAAAGTTCTTTCCAAACAATATAATTGGTATTTTTCTTTTTATTTTCTTTGTTTGTAGAAGCGTCAATATCTCAAACAATTCATCTAAAGTGCCAACTCCGCCCGGCCATACTACTATGCCTTTTGTAAGATATATAAACCAAAATTTTCGCATAAAAAAATAGTGAAATACAAAATTCAAACCCTTGGTGATCCACCTGTTGTTGGTTTGTTCAAATGGCAGTGAAATTCCTAGCCCCATGGATTTCCCTTCTGCTTCCATTGCTCCCTCATTGGCAGCAGCCATTATCCCAGGCCCTGCACCTGAGGTTATAACGAATCTACTCCCATTATAATTTTTCATATTCCATTTGGTTACTTTAAAGGATAACTCTTTTGCCTTTTTATAATATTTATTTATTTCTGTATCATTTTTGTCTTTAATTCGGGCGGACCCAAAAAAAACTATTGTACTCTCAATATTTTGTCTTTGTATTGAGCTAAGTGGACCTAGATACTCAGAGAGTATTCTAAGTGGTCTTCCGGATTTGCTTCCAAGAAATTTTTTATCATTATAGAATCGTTTTTTATCCATACCTAATCTGATAATACCTCATTAATAATTATGTCAAGATGCTTAAGCATATATTTTTTCTTTTTTATCCCATATAGTATGTTTTTCCATTACTTGAATAAATAAATCGGATTCTGATATTTTTTCAAGCCAATCAGATAATTTATTGTAGTTACTTTTAAACCATTTATAATCAACATTAGCAAATTGTCTTATAAATGGGAATAGTGCTACATCTACAATATTCAGATTATCATACAAAAGAAAATTTGTTTTATGTAATTGATTTTCATGCTCATGTAAAAAATTCTCACACTTTTCTCTGTAAAATTCTTTATTTCTTTCAGGGTATCTATCATGATATTTATATCTATCAAGCCATTTTTTAAATGATGTATCATTTTTATTTATTATATCTAATTCTATACTACAGTCTTCAGTTAGCCATTCTTGTTTATCTTTGTTTTTTAATGCCCACAGCATTATTTCTAAACTTTCATCTATTACATCTTCATCTATTGTTATTATAACAGGCACAGTTCCCTTTGAAGATGCATCGTATAGCTCTTGAGGTCTATCCTTCAAAGATATTTCTCTTATCTCTACTTTTGTGTTTGTGTATGCAAGTGCCATCCTAGCACGAATTGCATAGGGTCACCTTCTATAGGAATATAAAATGGGATATTTCATCAAAAGAAATATTAATCAAGCTCGCAAGACATATCACTTCCACAGCACATTGGGGACTTTATTTTTCCACAGCCCTTTGGGCATTCAGATATGCCTACTGTTGTCCCATCATCCTTGGTAATATGATTATGGACCAAATCTTCATTGCATTTTGCGCACTTCATACCAGCGACACCCATCCCACAACTACTACATTTATATTCAGACATAATTACTCCTTTTATTTTTATTTTGGACTGTTAATTAGTGTAAATGAATTAGAATAAAATTTGTTCTTTTTTACATTTCCAGATACATATGCAACTCTCACTGCATTACAAAAGCCCTCAGTTGAGTGGGGGTCTCCATGCTCGTGTATAGCGGAGCCTTCAACGGGATAAACCTTATCCCCAATCTTTATTGTTAAGCTGCACCCTCTCTTTTTTTTGTATTCGAAATTACATATACCGCATGAACTTATTACAAATCCCTCAATTTCTCCTGATTTAGGGACGCTAGTTATGAATGCACTAGATTTTTCAGGTACTTGAATGTTACTTGGGGGGCCACATGATCCACACCCAGCAAAAATAAGATTTAAAGTAAACGAGGTCACCACCATATACTGAAGTGACTTTGTTAGAGCGATAGCTTTCATAAAACTCTCCATTAGCTTGAATAAATATACAATATAAATAACAATCTACTGCCAAGGAGAATTAATTAATATACTTACCATAAGAATAACATCTAATATATTAAGATCCTGATCTGAATTAAGATCCGCTATTATATTTTACTCTTCATTTATTATCATATTAATAACTAGAATAATATCAAGAATATCTAGGGATTGATCTCCATTAACATCACCAGGAGTTTCACCTGCACAATCCCCTCCATCATTATTGTAGCATGAGAGATCGCATCCGAAGTTATTAGGCTCCTCACAATCAGGGTATCCATCTCCAATCCAGGAAATTGGGCAGCAATCCTCATCAAAACAGTCATCCACCTGATTATCTGTATTACATCCATTAACCGTACAATCAGATGAGCAGTTTTCTATAGACTCATCTTCTGTGCAGTACCCATCACCACATTCAGAGTTCTGATCGTATGGGCAGCTGCAACCGGTGCAGTCCCATCCGTACTCACTCTCCATGTATCCACAATCATATCCCCACTGATCCCAGGCCGCATCACAGCATTGCTCGCCCCAATAACTATCTACCCACACAACCTCACACTGATCACACTGAGAGTAAATTGAATTAAATAAAAGAAGCGTAGTAATAATATATAAATAGTTTTTCATTAATTAATTTTTTGTTGGCTAGGCTAAAATAATATTGACAAGATCTATAATATCTAATATATCAGTATTGCCATCATCATTTAAATCACCAGAAATATCAAATTCTGCTTCAAGTATCATCTCCAGAAGAAGAATGACATCGCTAACATCCATATAACCATTTTCATCCATATCACCAGCGTAGACGCATGATTCATCCTCATACACAGAATTTAAGTTGTAGTTTATTGCCGCTTGGTCCATGCACCCATACATATCATTAACTAGCTCTGGAATATACTGATTCAGGAAGCCATCATAATCTGGCTCATCAAAGAGGTATCTGACAATCATATTGTGATCAATAATAGCGTAAGATGAGTATGCAGCACCTGCAAACATATTCCAGATATAGTGATCGTAGTCTCCATCAGAATCAAAATCTGTATCGCCGTTCAGTATCAATGGGTCATTCCCATATATTCCAAGCTCTTCATACAAATCACCCCACTCTAAACACTCGAAGTCAGCGAATGCATCCAAACTATAATCAAGAGAAACAATAAACTCTACATCTTGGTTCTGCATTGTATAGTTCATTATTGAGTCCATCAAACTGACGTAGTCATAGCATGCAGGTCACCAGGTAGCATTCATACTTATCAGGGATACTCTATAGTTACCACCGTTTAGGTTTCCATTGAGGTTAGAAAATGAGAAGTTATCCCCAATATCATAGATTCCATCGCTGTGACATACATTATATTCTATAGCCTGATCCTCAAGGGTGAGGGTGTCACCCACGGAATAGATAGCCCTATTATTAGAAAAAAGTATTGAGGTAAAAAAAAATATTAGAAGGTATGGCTTCACTTATGGTTGTAAAATAATATTTACAAGCAAAACCACATCAAGGATATCAACATTTTCATCGCCATTGAGATCAGCTATTAAATCAGGGGTCTGATTTAATATCATATTAATTAATAAAACTATATCTTGGATATTTAAAACCAAATCACCATTAATATCACCAAGTAGAGCCTCTTCAGGATAGTTTTCTATGATTACATTTCTTATATAGTCTTCATTCGATGAATTTAAGCCACTTCCTAAGGTTACTCTTCCAATCTCATTTTGTTCTGGGTCCAAAATAACTATTTGTTTATGCGCACCATTAAACTCATCTCGTATTTCAAAGTCTGGATAAACATCCATAACCAAAGGTAAATCTGAATTTGCAGTAAAATTAGAGTTAAAGTTTCCTATGTTTGATTGTCCTACTGCAATGATGACAATGTTCTCGTATCCTTCACTTCTTAACTCTTCTTGAAAATTGGACAACTGCCCAAATGTTGCTGTTCAGCCGTTTCAGCCTTGAGAAGAGAAGTAGTGCAGAGTAATGAAATCAGTGTATTCGGGATACCATACATCTAATCCATATGTAGGTGATGTAGAGTTATAGTCCTGCAGAGAATATTCTAAATTCTGAGAGAAAGAAATTGCGAATACAGCAAGAACAGATAAAAGTATTTTTATATTTTTCATATCTTAATTTAATAAATAAAAAGTCTCGAAAAAAGGGGCTTTATATATTAAGGAAGATTATGCTATTGGTTTATTATTAGGTTAACTAGCTGAATAACATCAGACACATCAATATTACCATCATAATTCATATCTACCATTGAAGATGTGCTTGGATGTAATCCAGGATCATTGATAATTATACTAACAATTAAAATTACATCCAGGATATCAAGATTAGAATCAAAATTTATATCTCCTAGTGCATAATCCATCTCCAGTAGCATCTGTTCGATAATTGCAATTAGATTATCTGTGCTTATTGTGTCGTACCACGCATCAAAGAAATATCGAAAAATCATATTCTCATCTAGTACAATAATGCTGTGAAAATAGTTATTTAAACCAAATAAGCTCTGGAGAAAATAATCATTCGCACCATTAGATCCATCGTCAATTATATCATACGAAACACCTCCACACGAATCTGCCCATCCTTCACAGCTGTATGGCTGACCAATGTCATCTAAATTCTGAATAATTTTTATTCTGTTATCAAATTCAAAGTTTTGTGATAGAGTCTCTAAACTAGAGGAGGGGCCATACAATATTCACCAGGGAATTTCTAATCCAATATCAGTGATTTTTCCCGCGCTATCTCCTAAGGTAAAGGGGGTCCCTGTATCTGACTCAGTCGCTCCATTGCAAATTTCAATAGGGTGAGTAAGGTGCTCAGAAACGTTTACTGTATCATCTATCGCGTAGAAAGCCGGAAATAATATTGAGGTAATAATTATATAAAGGATGTGCTTAATAATTTTCTCCTAAAATGATTCCCAATAGTATGATAATATCCTGAATATTGATGACATCATCTTCATTTATATCTGAAATATAGCTGTAGTTTGAATCAAAAATGTTATTCATCATGATTATTATGTCGAGTATGTCTATGTTCTGATCAGAGTTTATATCTCCAATAGGATGAGCATCAGAAAAATAAATTCTCCATACCAATGTAGGATCGATAATAAATGGATTAGGAATATTTTCTTGGTATGATGAAATGGACCATGTTCTATCTATCTCATTAGAATTTGCAGAATCATAA
>CAYNPP010000017.1:16279-16672 GCA_964399095.1 uncultured bacterium
CCCAGCTCTCAAGTATACTATCAATTATTGACACAATATCTTCATTGTGAATTCCTAGATATCTGAAGACTTTATTTTGGTCAATTATAGCTTTTTCGGCAAATAAGTTGTTTATTGATAGCATATCAAAGAGGAGGTAGTCATCCCCATCATCAGTAAAAAACTGATAGTCTTCCGCGCCACTTGCCCATTGCTCACATGTGTAGGGTTCGCCAATATCATCTAGATTTTCAATTACTACAACTCTATTATCATCTGAGTAAATTGCATTACTAAAACCTACGATTGTACAATTATTTATATTGGGGGATGAAGAATTACAATAAATACCACTTCCATTGCGGGGACTATACAAGAGGCATCGTTCAATGGTTCCATTGGAACTATTGAATT
>CAYNPP010000018.1:0-15940 GCA_964399095.1 uncultured bacterium
ACAATGGACCAAAATAATCATGTTGATACCCAAGAAATAAAACAACTTCCAAATGGTAACTACATGGCATTTATAAGGGAGGAAGCATATGGCCCAATTCCAAGTGATAACTACATGACACAGTACTTTCAGATGCTCGGATATCAGGCTGATGGGGTAACACCTGAGTTCCTTTGGTATGGACAAAAAATTGTTGAGTGGGATGAAAATCATGATGTTGTCTGGAGCTGGAGCCCATTCGATCACTTTACGATGCAGGACTATGATAACTATGAAGGTACATGGTACAACGCATACTTCAATCAGGAAGTAGACTGGATGCATTCAAATGCATTTCACTTTGATGAAGAGGAAAGTGTTATATACGTATCTCACAGACATCTATCTAGAATATCTAAAATTGACTACCCCTCTGGTGAAGTAATTTGGAATATGGGTCTCCCTGTGGAGTACATGTCCTCAGGAGATGACCATATTTGCACAGATTTACTTTTCAGTTTTCAGCATAATATCCAGATGCTTGATAATGGTGACCTTATTTTTTTTGATAATGGAAATTTAAGTGATATGCTGCTTGGAGATTCAGAGCCCACTTCAAGGATTAGAAGAATAAGAGTCATCGATAACAGCTACTGCGAAACTGTGTGGCAGTATGACCTGCCACCTACTCTTTTTGGACTTGGGATGGGAAGCGTACAGCAATTAGATAATGGAAACTTCTCAATTTATAGTTTTGGTAATGGCCTAGGAGATCCTGAGTGCAGTGTATTTGAAATAACATCTAATGGGGATATTGTCTGGAAGGCAACTGGAAATCCCAATACAGCGTGGTATAGATCGTATAAGGTTCCATCTCTCCATCCACAGGCATTTAGTGTCACCGCATCTGAATTTAAAATGTTTGATGATACGCCAGCGGTAGGGTTGTCTAGCAACAACACTCTTGATTTTATTGTTTATAATGAAAGTGCCTACACACATTCCTATGAGTACACATTCTCAAATAATTCAGAAACATTCTTTGATACAGAAAGTGGACAAATAACTATCTCTCCATTTTCTAGTGAGATACTTTCTATGA
Organism: uncultured bacterium; assembly: GCA_964399095.1. GTDB lineage: Bacteria > Fidelibacterota > Marinisomatia > SCGC-AAA003-L08 > D37C17 > TMED161. The sequence continues at coordinate 1,082 of CAYNPP010000018.1, forward strand.
CACCAAATCAAGGAGCAAGTGGAGAAACAAATATCGAATTAAATATTTTTCCATTTCGTCATGAATATGCAGAAAAAGCACTAACATTTGATGTCCTTATTAATCAAGTTGAAGTAGGTGATATTAATTCTGATGGGACAGTAAATGTTGTTGATATTGTTTTAGCAGTAAATATCATTCTAGAAAATACATACAATCAGGCCGCCGACTTAAATGATGATGAGGTGGTCAATGTTATTGACATTGTTCTGCTTGTAAATTTAATTCTTGGCTACTAATGAAAGTACTACTGATAGTTCTATTAGGATTTTCTTTCTCGGAGCCATTTGATGGACTTACCCTTATAACAAATATGGCAGGAGGTGGACAAGGAGGAAATTCACCACGTGAATCTCGACTTGTTGATAATAATCAAAATAATGTAAATGTCTGGACACATGATACAGGCCCAGCAAGTATAGCGTACCTAACTCCAGATAGCATTCTATATGTTCCATGTAAAGTAGGAGGCGGTGGAAATGCAGAGGGAGGTCGATTTAAAAAAATGAATTGGGATGGGGAAATCATATGGGACTATTATCTCTCTCATGCTGTTTGTATTCCTCATCATGATATTGCTGTACTCCCAAATGGGAATATTCTTGCTATATGCTCAGAAATGAAAACACAGGAAGAAGCAATAAGCGCTGGACGACAAAATCTAAATGGGCCGATGACTATGGATATGATTGTAGAAATTGAACCTATTGGAAGTGATGAGGCTAATATAGTTTGGGAGTGGCATTTTTGGGATCATCTGGTACAAGATATTAATTCATTTAGTGAAAACTATGGAGTCCTAAGTGAGAATCCACAGCTCCTTGATATTAACTCAGGGACGGGTGGCGGAGGTGGAAATAATGGCCCAGGGATTAGTGATTGGAACCACTCTAACTGCATATCGTACCACCCTGAATTTAATCAAATAATTATTTCTTCAAGACATATGAATGAATTTTATGTTATTGACCACTCTACAACCACAGAAGAGGCAGCATCACATTCTGGAGGCAACTATGGTGTTGGAGGAGATTTTTTGTATCGTTGGGGGAATCCTCAGAATTATAACATGGGAAACACTCAAATTTTAGTTTCTCAGCATGGGGTGAATTGGATCCCAGAGGGGTTCCCAGGCGCAGGAAAAATTATTTTATTTAATAATAATCATAGCAACGGGAACTCTGCTGTATTTGAAATTGACCTACCAATGAATGATGATGGTTCCTACTACCTCAATGAAAATGGATTCTTTGGCCCAGCAGGCTACGACTGGATCTATCAGCCAACAGACCTCTACTCAAACACACAATCAGGAGCATTTCGGCTACCCAACGGAAATACTTTAATCACTTCAACTAACCAGAATAATGTATTTGAAGTAAATGAATTAGGTGAGGTACAGTGGACCTATGAAGGTGATATTGGTACAGCAAGAGCAATCAAGTATTCATATGATTACTTTAGCCCTCAAATTACAGGAGATATTAATGAGGACTCTGAGATAAATATCCTTGATGTTGTTATTCTTGTTAATATCATCCTTGGATCTGATAGTTCCTATGGAGATACCGATATTAATAATGATGGAAGCACAGATATCCTGGATGTTGTTCTTCTTATAAATATTATTTTGGAAATTTGAATTAATTCTATTCTAAAATTTCATCTAAGGATACTGAAATCTGCTCAAATATATCAGACTCAAGCTTCTCAGACATCTTCTCCAGTGAGACTCTTGCTGCGCCTTCTAATGAAGTAAAATCCGCGCCCTGTATATTATTTATACTTTTTTGAAAAAATTCTTTATCTTTTTTTGAATCAAATAGTGTGATGCTTGCATCTGCATAGACCTGGTAGAGCCCATATTCATTTTTTTTCTTACTTTTTGGAACCACATTTAAACTAATCGTAAGAGCTAGAGTTGATGTACTCTTTTTATCTGTGAAGGTTGCATCAAAGTAATTTCTAAAAAATTCTTTAATCAGCGGTGTCACCATTGGATTCGTATTTTCCTTGCCTAATATATTTTCATCTATACTAAAGAAAATGACTGGTTTAGGTGGCAAAAGAGCATTGACCTTGATTGATGTCTTAACTGGTTTTGTTATGAATGTATTGCCTTTGATATTTGATAAATCTAGTTCTACATGAAAATACTGCACAGGAGTATTTTCTGTTAATTCAAATAGATTAAATGACGCTAATCCATTTTCATCACTTGTGATAGCCTGATTTAAATCTAAATCATTTAGTGAGGCCTTAAGAGGAATACCAGGAATAGCCTTACCGGTATTTAAATCTTCACATTTTATAAGAAATTCATTTTCACTCCACTCTCCTATTATAAGTGTTACTTCATCTTTATTAGAACTGATTACAATTCTATTTGTAATTTTCCTTGATAGGATATTTATTGCTGAATATAAATTAGTTGTATTGCCAGAGCCGATTGGGTACTCTACGTCAAGTGTCATGTTAAGGAATGGATTTATCTCTGTCATAGCTCTACTGAGATAATCAAAAGATTCTACTGACAAATTATTATCTGCATCTGAGATGAAATCCAATGCCACTTCCATCGCCTTTTCTTTTTTGAGATTTAGCTTTCTGTAGTAGGTTTCCTTATCAAGCTCCATATACACATAGTATCCAGATCTAGTCTCATAGAAGTCCATGATTTTAGCATCCTCCATCATCATATCTAATCTAGACTCAATTATTGATTGGGAGTATTCACTATCTTCAGAGTTCAGCTCAGTCATCACATCATTAAACTCAGATATTATCTGGACCTTAATCTGTTCTGCAATCTCAACCGTGGCTCTTTTCCTTGATATCTCTCTATAGCTATCATCAGTTTTATCTGCATATCCAATGCCAACCCAGGAATGATTTATATTTGGTTGTTGTGTAATCCATATTGGTGGTGATTTTGTAGGTATTGTATCATTAGATGATTGTGATACTATAGAGCACGAGTAAAAAAATATAAATGCTAGTAATATGTATATTCTTTGTATCATTTTTTTATCTTAATTTCAATTTACATATATGATAGAGGAGTTTATAGAAATTTTTATAAGATATTTAGAAAATTATTGAAAAATTAGACTGCCATTGATGAAATTTCATAAATACTGTATTTCTTTTTTTTTATATTATTTTTTTTGTAAGTTCATTTCGTTCTAATAATAAGTAAAGGAAACAAGTAAATGAGTGATACAAAACAAGGAACAGTTAAGTGGTTTAACAATGCAAAAGGCTACGGCTTTATTACACCATCTGATGGTGGTAGCGACTTATTTGTTCACATGAGTAGTATTTTAATGGAAGGATATAAAACTTTAAGTGAAAATCAAGAAGTTGAGTATGAAGTGGGAGAGAGTGACAGAGGCCCTGTTGCTAAAAACGTAACTCCTAAGTAAATTATTATACTAGTTTGAAATAAAAAAGGGAGCTTCTAGCTCCCTTTTTTATTTATTCTTAAATCTTGTGATTGGATTGCTATGCTTTTGACACTCTTTGTTTGGTAAATAACTTTTTGCATATAATTCTGTTTTTGATTTACACCATTTCCCTGCTTTATCTAGGGTGTCTTTACAAATTTTAACATCAATTACATCCTCTGGCGCATCCCAATCTGCTTTATTATTAAGGTATACTATTTCATCTCCTGAATGGTATGAACCTAATTCATAAATCTTTTTTATTGAATTTGCAAAAATTGGTAAAGCAGCTACTGAACCAAATTGTTTTTTACCTAAAGAGATAGATGGATCATCTACACCAATCCATACACCTATAACCAGCTGTGGAGTGTAGCCTATAAACCATGCATCAGTCTTATCATTTGTGGTCCCTGTCTTCCCTGCCATTGGAGCATTGAACTTGTACTTCCACCTTATACTCCCACCGGTACCAGAATCAATAACATCTTTCATCATATCTATCAAAATGTAATTAATAGACTCACTATTGACCTCTTCTTGATCTGGCATAAATTTTTTGATTACTCTTCCATGTTGATCCTCTATGTGTGTTATTGATATCGCTGAATTATAAATACCATTATTTGCAATTGCTCCGTAGGCTGATGCTATCTCAATCGGGATAACATCAGAAACACCAAGAGCAATAGCATCAACAGCTGCAATTCTTGTTGTTAGGTGAAAGGATTTTGCCTTTTTTACTATTTTAGATGGCTCAATCAATTCCTGAACAATTCTAACAGAAATTAGATTTAAAGATTTTTTTAAACCCTCTCTTAGTGTTGTAAGTAAACCTGTTGAACCATCATGATTTTGTGGGTTCCATCTTGTAGTATCATCAATGAACACAACAAGAGGCTGATTTAATAGCTGAGTTGATGTCGTGTAACCATTCTCTAGTGCCGTCATATAAATAAATGGTTTAAAAATTGATCCTGGCTGTCTTTTTGCCTGGGTTGCTCTGTTGAATCCATGCAAATCCAGATATTCTTTTTCCTGCCTACCCCCTATCATGCCAAGCACATACCCATTCTGAGGATTGATTGCTACCACCGCCCCCTGAACCAAAAATTTGCTCCTCAAATCCTTTGGAATTATTCCATCGTTTTTGAGAATTTCAAGAATATCTTCCTTTTTGTATTTAGTCCCTCGCAAAGCATACTTTAACTTTGATGGATTATTTAAAAATTCTTTATTCAATACCTGTTGATTTTTTTTAATATTTTCTTCAAACACCTGCTCTAAAATCTTTTGAATCTTTGTGTCAATTGTTGTAGCTACCTTTAGACCACCGCTATAAATATTTACACCAAGCTCTTTATCAATTTTTTCAAGTTCCTTCCTTACATGCTCATTAAAATAAGGTGCGCTTCCTGAATAGGACTCAATTTCTTTGTCAGAGATGATTAATTTTTTATTTTTATAGCTAGAGTAATCATAAGAATTAATGATTTCATTCTCGTACAGCACCCTTAAAACAAGTGATTTTCTTTTATCTGCTCTATCAATGCTGCTGTAAGGTGAATAGTAATTTGGAGCTGGGAGTATCCCAACAAGCATCGCGCACTCATCTAAATCTAATTCTGAGACTCCTTTATTAAAATAAAGTTGAGATGCAGATTGCACTCCGTATCTACCATGACCAAGGAACACAGAGTTTAGATATAATTCTAATATTTCGGATTTGGTATATGTCTGCTCAATTTTAAATGAGGTTATTAACTCTCTTATCTTTCTTAATATTGATCTGTCTCTCCATACTATTTTATCATACATACTTCTAGCTAATTGCTGGGTCAATGTGCTTGCACCTTGCTTGTAGCTCATAGTAAAGATATCGATGATGATGGCTCTGAATGTTGATTTGAAACTAAATCCTGAATGATTATAGAAGTCCTGATCCTCCATGTAAAGCAATGCATTTATCAAATCATCTGGAACTTGGTCTATTTTTATTACTTCTCTTTTCTTTACAGCTTGAAGTTTATGAATAACCTCTTTATCTGAGCTTATAATTTTTGATATCTGCTCAGGATTAAAACTCTTTAATTCTTCAATTGATGGGAGGTCTCTAGATAGGAACACCATAAATAAAATGATGGAAATTGCAAATGAAGATAAAAGCAGGAATGTGAATAAAAAAGCTTTTGCCCAATCTTTTAAAGATTTCTCTTTATTTTTTTTTGACATTTATTTGGAAGTTGAAATCATACTTTTATGATCTAGCAATTTATCAACTTCTTCTTTTGAAAGGATATTTTCCTCAATAACTACTTCTCTAACTGTTTTGTTCTCTTTGTGTGCCTTGTATGCTATCTCAGCTGCCTTATCATATCCAATTACCGGAACCAAGGGCGTGCACATAGCTAAACTGCCCTCTATATATCCACTGCATACATCTTCATTTGCCTTTAAATCTTTTAGTAGTTTATTCTCAAACATTCCTATTCCATTTGATAGTATTGATATAGATTCAAGCATATTACTTGCAATCATGGGCATCATCACATTCAATTCAAAATATCCACCCTGCGCTCCTATACAAATAGCGTTATCATTACCTAAAACCTGTGCACATGCCTGTATTAAGGACTCTGCAATAACAGGATTAACCTTCCCCGGCATTATAGATGATCCGGGCTGCACAGATGGAATAACTAGCTCTCCTATGCCTGCCCTTGGACCTGAGCCAAGAAGTCTAATATCATTTGCAATCTTATTTAGTGAAACAGCCGTATTTCTTAAAGCCCCAGAAACATGCAAGATAGAGTCCATAGTTGCCTGAGCTTCAAAATGATTATCCGTCTCACTAAAGTTTATGCCTGTTAGATTAGAAAGTTCCTCAGAAATCATTTCTCCAAATTTTTCGTGAGTATTGATTCCTGTCCCAACAGCTGTGCCTCCCTGTGGTATTTTTAATAAATATGTTAAAGAATGTTGAATTCTTGAAATAGAATTATCAACCATGGCTTTATACCCAGAAAATTCCTGGCCCAATGTTATTGGGGTTGCATCTTGAAGATGAGTCCTTCCTATCTTTACAACACTATTAAATTCATCAGACTTAGATTTTAATGTTTTGGATATCATCTCAAGCTGTGGTAGCAATAATGAGTTGACTTGCATGTAAACAGATAAATAGATTGCCGTTGGAAATGTATCATTACTTGATTGCCCTAGATTAACATGATCATTTGGATGTACTGGGAATCTTTTCCCTAGGGGATGCCCCAAAATTTCATTGGCTCTATTTGATATTACTTCATTCATATTCATATTTGATGAGGTTCCAGACCCAGTTTGAAATATATCAACAACAAATTGATTATCATGCTTACCACCTATTATCTCATCACACGCTGATACGATTGCATCTTTTATACTAATATCAATTTTTTCTAATTTATTATTTACAATAGCCGCAGATTTCTTAATCATAGCTAGGTATTTAATTAGTGAGTTTGGAAGTCTTCTATCGCTTATCGGGAAGTTATCTACTGCTCTCTGAGTCTGAGCACCATAGTAAGCATCATCTGGAACAAGGACCTCTCCCATTGAGTCTTTTTCTTTTCTCATTGCATGCCTCTCTGATATTAAAAATTTATATCAAACTTATTTAGACACTTCCCAGGTGTGACCAGAATTTAAGAGGTCTTCTAGTTTTCCTGGTCCCTTGCCATCAATGGCCTGGGAAATCTGATCTACCATCATTTCATCGTAGGTAGGTTTATCCTCTTTGTATAGTACTCCAACTGGAGTAGGAAGAGTTGGGTCTAGTGTAATTTCACTTAAATAAAATGCAAGAGATTTATTAGATTCATCGTGAACAAGTAAATCATCAACTGTATTATTATCATCCAAGGTAACTGATTCAAGTTGTGATCCATTTAGTTTTAGGCCTTTATTTTTCTCCTTGCCATAAATCATTGGTTGATCATTCTCAAGGAATAGCACTGTATCCGCTTTTGTTTCTTTATCAGTTAAATCAGCAAATGCGCCATCATTAAATATATTGCAGTTCTGGTATATATCAACAAATGATGTGCCTCTGTGGCTATTACATTTTTTTACTATCTCACCTAGATGCTTTACCTCTCTATCTAAGGTTCTTGCAACAAAGGTTGACCCAGATCCAAGAGCAAGAGAAAGAGGATTAAATGGATGATAAAGTGAGCCCAGTGGTGTAGATTTAGTTTTTTTACCAAGCTCAGATGCTGGCGAATACTGTCCTTTTGTTAATCCATAAATTCTATTATTAAACATCAGAATTTTGATATCCATGTTTCTTCTTAGAATATGAATTAGATGATTTCCACCTATACTCATTGCGTCTCCATCACCCGTTGCAATCCAAACTGAAAGCTTAGGGTTTGCAAGCTTTGCTCCGGAGGCAATAGCAGGAGCTCTTCCATGTATGCTATGGAATCCATATGTATTCATATAATAAGGAAATCTGCTGGAGCACCCTATCCCTGAAACCACTAAAAATTCCTCTTTTGGGATTCCAAGTTCTGGAAAAATTTTTTGTACCTGAGCTAAAATAGCATAATCACCACAGCCAGGGCACCACCTAACATCCTGATCTGAAGTAAAATCTTTTTTTGTTAATTTTTGTTCATTTGCTAGTATTTCTGACATATAGTTTTCCTTACACTAGTTCCTTGATTTTTGCGTGAATTTCAGATGGAGTAAACGGCTTTCCTTCCACTTTATTAAGAGTCTTTGTATCTATAAGATATTTTGATCTGATAATAGAATTTAATTGTCCCATATTTATTTCAGGAATTAAAATTGACTCAAATTTCATTAGCTTTTCAGCTAAATCATTTGGCAATGGATTTAAATTTCTCAGATGAATCTGAGAAACAGATACACCCTCTACTCTTGCTCTTTGTACACCTGACCTTATAGCTCCGTACGTGCCACCCCAGCCAAGCACAAGAAGCTTGCCACTTTGATCTCCATACACCTCTGTTTCCGGGAATGAGTCTGCAATAACATCTACCTTTTTCTGTCTAAGTTTCACCATGTGTTCATGATTATCTGGATCGTAGCTAACATGGCCAGTTGTGTCCCATTTCTCGAGTCCACCAATTCTATGTTCAAGCCCTTTAACTCCAGGAACCGCCCAAGGTCTAGCTAATTTTTCACCTGAATGATCGTAAGGTGAAAAATCAGAGTCACCCTTAACCTTCTGTGAATTAATTAATGGCAGCTTCTTTAAATCTGGAATTTTCCATGGCTCAGATCCGTTGGCTATATATCCATCAGAAAGAAGCATCACGGGAATCATATACTCAAGTGCCATCTTGCAGGCTTCAAACGCTGCATTAAAGCAATCGGCTGGAGACTGAGCCGATACTATGGGATCAGGTGCCTCTCCATTTCTTCCGTACATCGCCTGAAGTAAGTCTGACTGCTCAGTTTTGGTTGGAAGCCCGGTAGAGGGTCCGCCTCTTTGAATATTTATAATAACAATCGGAAGCTCAGTAATAACACCCAATCCTATGGCCTCTCCCTTAAGGGCTATACCAGGTCCGCTACTTGCAGTAACGCCAAGCTCTCCACAGAACGAAGCTCCAAGCACGCTGCAAATTCCAGCTATTTCATCCTCTGCCTGAAAAGTTTTTACACCAAAATGCTTGTAGGTTGAAAGGTAATGGAGTATTTCACTTGCAGGTGTAATAGGATAACCACCAAAGAATAAATTATTACCTGATTTTTGCGAAGCCGCTACAAGTCCCATCGCTAAAGCATTGTTTCCCATGATATTTCTATAGGTCCCCTTTGAAAAAGTAGCTCTCGGGATGTGATACGTTGTCTTGATAGCCTCAATTGTCTCTCCGAAGTAAAATCCAGCTTTCAGTGCTCTTGTGTTTGCTTCAATTATCTCAGGCTTACTTTTAAATTTTGTTTTGAAGTGATCAAGCGATGACTGCATATCTCTATCATAGAGCCAGTACAACAATCCAAGGGCAAACATGTTAGTCGATCTTGCCATTAATTTTGTTGATAAACCCATATCCTCAAGAGCCTTAAAAACCATTTCATTCATATCAATTTTTATTACTCTGTATCCTTTAAGGGTGTCATCCTCTATAGGATTCTCTTCCCACTCAGCAAGCTTTAGATTTTTTGGTGTAAAATTAGCAGTGTTAATGATAACAGTTCCGTTGTCCTTTAAATCCTGCAAGTGAACCTTAAGGGCAGCCGGATTCATCGCAACCAGCACATCAGGATCATCGCCAGGCGTGTGGACCTCATCCCTACTAAACTTTAACTGAAAAGAACTAACACCAAATAACGATCCGGCAGGAGCGCGAATTTCAGCTGGGTAATCTGGGAGTGTAGACAGGTCATTACCAAATATTGCCGTGTTCTCTGAAAATTGATTTCCTGTAAGCTGCATACCATCACCGGAGTCACCTGCAAATCTAATTACGACTGTATCTAATTCTTGTTTGGGTTTTGCTTGTTTTGTTGTCATAGTTTTAAAAATTTTTTTATTTAATTATACTATAAATTACCCCATATTAGTTGAGTAGAAAAAGCAATTTATATAATTTTTTTTACTGCATATGAATATTTAATTTTAGACATTAAATTACTAGGAATATGAAAGAAAATATAAAACTTACAAAATACAGCAGCGGAGCTGGTTGAGCGTGTAAGCTCTCACCAAAGGATCTTTCCCAGGTTCTGGGAAATCTAAATAATATCGCTGGAGAGAACACATTAATAGATTTCAACTCTTTTGATGATGCAGCTGCCTACGCCCTGGGAAATGCAACGGTATTGCAGACTGTAGACTTTTTCACTCCAATAGTTGATGACCCATATGACTTCGGAAGGATAGCGGCAGCCAACTCTTTATCTGATATCTATGCAATGGGAGGAAGGCCATTATTTGCGCTGAATATAGTTGGATTTCCAACTGATGATCTCCCCCTTGAGGTTCTGAGTAATATCCTGAGTGGTGGCGCGGAGATTGCATCGCAGGCAGGTATCCCAATTCTAGGGGGCCACAGCATAAAGGACAAGGAGCCAAAGTATGGGATGGTTGTTACTGGCGTAGCTGATAATGAGCCGTGCAAAAATTCAAGTGCAAAGCCAGGGGATGTGCTTATTCTTACCAAGCCACTTGGCCTAGGAATTATTTCAACTGGAATAAAAAAAGAACTGGTAAGCGAGCAGATGATTAGCGATGCTGTTGAAGTTATGACTACTCTAAACAGGAATGCCTCAAATATTATGATGGAGGTTGGGGTAAATGCCTGCACCGATGTCACTGGGTATGGATTGCTTGGGCACCTGCTTGAAATGACAAAGGGGTCTAATGTGAGTGCTGCAGTTAATTTTAATTCCGTGAATTTTATTGATGGATCAAAGGAACTCGCCTACGATGGAGTAGTTCCCGGTGGTACAAAAAGAAATTTTGACTATGTTAAGGACTCGATAAGCTTTTCAAAGGGCATCGATCAGACACAGAAATATCTGCTTGCAGATGCACAGACATCAGGGGGCCTTCTTATAAGTGTATCTAAAGATAAAATTGATGAACTAGATAGCAAATTAACCGATGGCGGATGCAGTTCTATGAAGATAGGAGAAATAAAAGAGTATAATGACCATCGTATAGAGGTGCTCTAGTGAAAAAAATTGATATAGTGTCGCGTGTGCGTTATATCGAAGAACGATCCGACCCAAACTTGCCAATCTTTCTCTTTGCCTATAATATTGAGATTTCAAACTTCTCTAGTAACAGTGTGCAGCTTCTAAATAGATACTGGAAAATAACAGATGGGAACGGAAATATAAACACCGTAAACGGAAAGGGTGTCATTGGCCTTCAGCCTGTAATAAAAACAGATGAGACCTTCCAATACTCAAGCTTCTGCCCAATTGCAACAGAGTTCGGTATGATGGATGGATGGTATGAGATGAAAGATGACAATGACATGCTCTTTAAAGTTGACATCCCCACAATAAACCTATTTACACCCACATCCAGAAATTGAAACCCATTTATCTCGATAATAATTCAACCACCATGATTGACCCAAGGGTGCTTGAGGAAATGCTTCCGTATATGAAAGATATTTTTGGTAACGCATCAAGCACAGAGCATGAATATGGTTGGGAGTCAAACGATGCGGTAAACGTATCAAGAGAAAAAATTTCAAATTTTATTAACTGCTCTCCAAATGAGGTAATTTTTACAGGTGGAGCAACAGAGGCAAACAACATAGCAATTCTAGGTGCGATAGAAACACATGATTATAATTGCCATGTGCTAACACCTAAAACAGAGCATAAATCCGTTCTTGATATTATGAAGCATTTAGGTAAAAAAGGCGCAAAAGTAAAATACCTTGATGTAATGAAAGATGGTCTAATTGATGTCGAGGAGCTTTCTGATTCTATAGAAAATGACACCAAGCTCGTATCTGTTATGATGGCAAACAATGAGATAGGTGTAATACAGCCGATTGAAAAGATTGGAGCTGTGTGCAGAGATAAGGGCATAGTGTTTCATGTGGATGCAGCGCAGGCCTTTGGAAAAATAGATATTGATGTAAACAGGCTCAACGTTGACCTTTTATCTATATCAGGACACAAAGTCTACGGACCAAAGGGCGTTGGCGCACTATATATAAACTCTCAAACGATGAAACAGAAAATCAGCGCAACCCACTTCGGGGGTGGCCATGAAAGAGGACTGCGTCCGGGCACGCTTGCGACCCACAGCATCGTAGGACTTGGTAAAAGTGCGGAGATTGCTAAGATTGAAAAAGATAACGACGCTAAACTGATAAATGGGATGAGAGAGACATTGATTGGCAAAATAAAAAATGGATTTGATGCTATAACAATAAATGGATGCATGGAGAATCGTATACCGGGGAATCTCAATCTTACCTTCAGGGGACTGAACAATGAGCCCTTTATACAGAAGTTAAAATCTGTATCTGTATCAAGTGGCTCTGCATGCACAAGCTCAGACCCAGAGCCATCTCATGTACTAAAGGCACTTGGAGTAGAAAAATCACTTATTAAATCGACAATAAGAATTGGAATAGGAAAATTCAATACAGAAGATGAAATTATAGCTGCCTCAGATTATATCCTGGAGGTTGCAAATAAACTCAAACGATAAAGGAACACAAAATGGTTGAAAAAGAAAAAATTATAGATGTACTCAAGCAGTGCTTTGACCCTGAGATTCCAGTGGACCTCTGGAACCTTGGGCTGATTTACGATATTAAGATATCCGAAGCTGAAAATAAAAAATCTAATGTTGATATCACCATGACGCTCACCACCCCGGGCTGCTCCATGGGATCCTATATGGCTGATGATATAAAAATGAAACTCTCTGGGGTTAAGGAGATTGGCGATGTTAGCGTAGAGGTGACATTTGACCCGCCATGGAAGCCAGAGATGATGAACGACGAGGCCCGAGAGAGATTGGGCTTCCCCGTTCAGGACAATCCCGCGCCAGAAGCCAGTGAAGAAAAAGATCGGGAGTGGGAATGAAAATAGAAACAATATTTTTAGATGATTTTCTGTCAGATGGACTTATAAAAGAAAAAGAGTTTAGAGAAAAAATTTCACTGGTCAACTGGAGTGAATATAATAATAAAAGGGTAATGATAAAGGGATGTACCTCTGTCCCGGTGCCAACGTGGTCGTATCTTATAATAACAGCCCATCTAGCTGGACATGCAGATGAAATATTGTACGGAGAGCCATGCAGCGCAGTGAAAATATTTAAAAAATAAATACGGAAGCCCTCGCTATGAACAGATATATACTAAGCTTTGTTTTATTGGGATTGATGTACTCACAATCTCTGACTATCACATCCCCCAATGATGGTGCTGGTTAAATAGCTGTGGTAGAAATAAAGAAATTCAATGAGACCGATGAGGAGTTCAATGAATTAGCAAGAATAGATAATCTTGTTAATCATGACTCAATCGATCATCCAGATGACGATAAAAAAGATTGGGAGCTTAGAGATAAGAGCATCATTAGAGACAGACTCCTCCTATATAAAAATAAAAATCTTATCGGTGCGATGTACTACTCCCAAGGAAGAGATGAGAACAGTAGGACCACCTTCTTTACTCTGAATCTGGACCCCGAATACAACACAGAGGAGCATAGACAGCTACTCTACCAAAGAATGCTCAATGAAATAAAATCATTTAACAGTAACAAGATACTAACGGGAGTGCATGACCACCCCAACTACCATCTCTGCAGACAGTTCCTTATTGAAAATAATTTTAAGCTTGTTCAAACAAACCGAGAGTACTCCTGTGATATCACAAAGGTTGATATAGAAAAATATCAATCTTTAATTGATAAATTAGAATCAGAGGGAATTAGGTTCTATGATTCAAAGGAAGAGATGATAGATTGGCCGGGCCACTATAAAAATCTTGAGGAATTAGAATGGACATATGCTCAAGATTTTCCGATTCCTGATGGTATTAAGCATACACGTACTCCCTTTGACCATTGGCTGAAGCACATTTGCAATTTCCATGAGAATTATTATGGAGCACATATAGTAGCTGTTAAAGATAGAGTATATATTGGATCGACAAATATTGAGGTCAACCATAAAACTGAGCCACACAAAGCATGGACAGGTGGTTTGGGAGTGCTGAAAGAGTTCCGCAGAAAAGGTATAGCAACTGCAATCAAAATAAAAGCAATTGAGAGGTTACTTAATAAAGGTGTTACAGAGGTGAGAACTGATAATGAGAAAAATAATCCAATGTACAAGATAAATGTAGCGCTGGGCTTTAAACCCGTGCCATTCTCATTAGAGTATATGAAAGAAATTTAATCTAAGTTGCTAACTAAGATTCTGTAGAGATCTTATCATCTATAGTAATCTTCTCAATTGCAGTGATTGTGAACTTTGTTTCATTGCCTTCAATTTCAAGTGTAAAGTCTTCATTAACCTTCTTACCAATAATCCTTTCAGCAAAAGGTGAGTGGTAGGTTACTATCATAGGATAAAAATCCAATTCAAATTCGATGGGTCCTAATATATAATAGTCCTCTGCCTCATCCTTGCCCTCTTCATGAATTGTAACCTTATTTCCAAAGCCTACCTCATCGGTTTTAATTTGACCAAACTCAATGAACTGAAATGGCACATGGGAATCCAAAGATTCTTTCTTAGATACTAGCAAATTCATTGCCTCTTTGGCAGCCTTGTACTCATAATTTTCTTTAAGGTCTCCGTGGCTAGCGGCTTCTCTAATCTGCGCTGAAATCTCTGTTCTTTTTTTAGCCATAGATTTAATTTCTT
>CAYNPP010000019.1:0-7489 GCA_964399095.1 uncultured bacterium
AAGGTATGCCTGCATCAGAATTAGATTTAATTGAAGGTGATAAAATACTTAGAATTAATGATAAGATTATATTATCATGGGAAATGTTATCAGAGAATATCCGTGCTAATCCAAATCAAAAAATATCCATACAATGGGAAAGAAAAGATCATGTTTTACATGATTCTATTTTAGTTTCAAGTAGGAAACTGCCATCAGGTGATGAAATTGGTGTGATAGGAATAGAACCAAAATATGAAGTCCAGCATCTAGATTTATTAGGCTCCTTATCATTTGGTTTTAACCAAACAACCTCCTGGATAAAAATGATGTTTTCATTTATTTATTCTTTTTTTACTGGTAAGCTAGGAATAGAAAATTTTGGAGGGCCAATCCAAATTGCTAAAATTGCAGGTGAGGCATCTCAAGTTGGAATATTAGCATTTGTAAACCTTATGGCAATATTAAGTATTAATCTTGGTGTCATTAATATTTTGCCATTTCCAGGTTTAGATGGCGGACATGCAATGATCGCAATGATTGAAGGGGTATTGGGGAAGCGTATTCCTTTTAATGTATTGATACGGATTCAGACGGTTGGAGTTATTTTATTAGCTATATTCTTTTTTATAGTATTGAAAAATGATGTTTTAAGTTTATTCTAATTATCTAGAATCAAGCTAAATACTGTTGTTAATTTTAATACTTTATTATTTGTTTTTTCTAAACTAGATGCCAGATTTCCAGCTAGATTCTTCATTACCTTATAACCAAGACTATGGTTACTATCACACAAATTAATTAAATCTTGATCATTCAGAACGGCTATTTCACAATCTGATATTGCAGTTATTGTCGCAGTTCTTTTATCAACCTCATTAAATAATGAAATCTCACCGAAGTAGGGGAATATATCACATTTTAATCTAATTAATATTTTTTCTCTATTATCAGTATTTAATTTTTTATTTTTTAGTGTTAATGCTTGTGTAATTGATACTTCTCCAGATAACAACAGTACAATAGAGTCCCCATGATCTCCTTCTTGTATAATTATTTCTTCATTTTTTACTTTTTTAAATTGCATTAGCTTAATAAAACTATTCACCTCTTCTTCACTTAATGTTTCAAATAAAGAGAAATTTTTTAAATAAGAGTATTCTTTTTTCATACTATTAATATCGCTCCTTGTCCTTCTTTTATTTCTACATTATCCTCAGGGTTTAACATAACATCAATTTTACTGTCCTTAAGTCCGTGCCCTGCTTCTTTAAGTTTTTTTTCTATAAATCTATCTAATCCATCAGATTCTGAAGATAGCAAATCACCATATCCCATCGCATCATTTTCTTTATATAATCCAACACATAATAAATCATTTTTTTTGTAGTAATTAAATAATTCAATATATTTTTTCCCCACAAATTCATCTTGAATTATTTCACTTTTAAATCTGTTATTGGAGTTGACATCAATTAGCTGATTTACTGCCTGTGGGACTCCAGGTTCAACAACATGTGTAGCTGCTAGAAATGATGTAAAATTTTCATCTGTTATCACCTCGTCAGCGTTGGCTCTTTTAAGGTATGGTATTTTTTTTCTTTCCGAAGCGTATGCTATCACCTTTAGAGCAGGGTAGAGATTCTTTATCGTTAAGGTTGTAAGAATTGTTCTATCATCAGCATCAGCTATTGAATCATCTGATATAACAATTACAGCTTTTGCATGCTCAATGTTTGCTAGAGTAAGAGTTTTTTCATTAGTATAGTCACCTCGCACAAAATCTAGATTAAGATTTGAGTACTTTGCTTTAATTGAATTCAATTGATCTTCAGATAAATCATTTATAAGAATAATTTTTTCATTGCTATTTGTTATCTGAGACATACAAGCGAGTACATGCTCAATATTATCGTTCCAATCGCAAATTACAATATGATTTGTAGATTCTATCATATCAAGGCCCCTTCCCTTCATTATTTTTCTTGTTGTAAATATGGATGAAATAGAACCAGTTACTGTAGAAACAAGACCTATTCCAGATAGCATTAAAATTATAGCCAACGCTCTTCCTAAAAATGAACTAGGTGAATAATCACCATATCCAACGGTTGTAATTGTTACTATTGCCCACCAAAAGGAATTTGTTAGATTATCTAGCCCGCTATCTTCCCCTTGTTCCAAATATACTATTCCAATGGATGCAAATAGCCAGATAATTAATAATAAACTAATTATTTTAGCAATAGGATGGCTAAATTTTTCTAAAATCTTATTCATTAGGTTCAAATTTATAATTTATTTTTTAAGATAAAAATATAATTAAGATTTAATTTTATATCCTGTTGAAAACAAAATTGAGGCAATAAGAAAAAAAATAAATGCAAAGATAATTGAAATAATAATTGAAACATAGACTGACATTTCACTAATACCTATCATTGAGAATCGTAGTCCATTAATCATCCAGTATAGTGGGTTTAGTAATGAAATGATTTGCCATGATTCAGGAAGCATATCAATTGACCAAAAAACTCCACCTAGCATAGAAAGGGGCATAAATACAAAATTAGAAAAAACTCCAACTTGATCCCATGTTTTAGAAATTATACCAATAATCACCCCTACTGCTCCAAATGTAAAGGATACAATACCTATAAAAAATAATGACAATAAATAATTATTGATTGTAATATCAGTTAAAATCCAGCAGGTTATAATTATGGCAAAACCATTTACTATACCTCGCATCATTCCTCCAATAATGAAGCTAAGGCTAAGTTCAAAACCACTAATTGGAGCGATTAGATAATCTTCAATAAATTTTAAGTATTTTGCTTGCATTATACTCGAAGATGAGTTTTGATATGATTGATTTATGATTGACATCATTATTAAACCTGGAATTATAAAATTCATATATTCTACATTATTTATTTTTCCTATTCTTGACCCCAGTGCATGTCCAAAAATAATAATATATAATGCTGAGCTAATAATTCCTGGCATAATAGTCTGTTTCCATAATACAAGAAATCTCCAAATTTCTCTATATATCAACGTAATAAATGGGCGAGATATCATTTTAGCTAATTTTTTTTCCAGTTAGTTTGATAAACACATCCTCTAGACTTGCCTTATCTATTTTTAATTGATTAATAGAAACTTTATTCTTCGATAAAATATCAATAATTATTGGTAAGTCATTTTCAGGATTACCTGATTTTATTTTTATCATATCATTATTAATTGTTGCATCAAATTCTTTTAACAAACTTTTGTCAAAATTATCACTTTTGATTATTATAAATGATTCTCCTAAATTTTCTATTAATTCTTTGGGAGAGCCTCTGGCAATAATTTCTCCTTCATCAATAATAGCAACTTTATTACATAGATATTCTGCTTCTTCAATATAATGTGTTGTTAGTAATATTGTTTTATTTTCCTTTTTATTCATATCTAGTAATAAATCCCATAATAAATATCGCAACTCTATATCAACACCAGCTGTAGGTTCATCTAAAATCAGAATTTCTGGATTATGCATAAGTGCTTTTGCTATTTGTACTCTTCTTTTCATGCCACCTGATAGCTGTCGAGCCTTTGAATTTTGCTTATCACTTAAACCTAACTGTTCTAGTATGAAGATTGCTCTTTTTTGTGCTTCACGTAGATTTAAGCCATAATATCCCCCTTGGAAGGTTAAAATCTCTTTAATAGTAAAAAATACATCTAAATTTATTTCTTGTGGCGATAATCCTATTTTACTTCGTGTTTTTTTATATTCTTTTATTATATCATGTCCATCTACTTTGACACTCCCTGAAGTTAAATTAACAAGGCCAGTTAAAATGCCAATGGTAGTTGTTTTTCCAGCACCATTTGGGCCCAAGAGTCCAAAAAAATCTCCATGTTCTATATCTATATTTATTTTGTTTAAAGCTCTCACATCTCCTGAATAAATTTTTTCTAAATCGTTGATTTCTATTATGTTAATTTTTTTCATTTTTGTAATAGCGCTATGTTTTCTATATGTGGGGTATGTGGGAACATATCTATTGGTTGTACATTTTTGAGTTTATAACCATCATTTAAAAATAATACAATATCTCGTACTTGTGTAGCTGGATTGCAGGAAACGTATATTATTTTTTTTGCATTAAATTTTATTAGGCTATTAACTGTATTTTTATGAAGCCCTGCCCTTGGAGGGTCTAAAATTACAACATCAGGTTTTGAAATAATTTTTGATTCATTATTACTATCAAAAAAAATATTTAAATCTCCATGCATGAATTGAATATTGCTAACATTATTATTTTGTGCATTTTCTATTGCATCTATAATTGCAGACATTACAACTTCAACACCATATACCATACTTACATATTTAGCTATATATATTCCAATAGAACCTGTCCCACAATAGAGATCATAGACTATCTCTTTCCCATTAAATTGACCACAATCAAGAATCATATCATATAATTTTTTTGCTTGATGTGAATTTGTTTGAAAAAAAGAATTGCTAGATATTTTAAATGAGTAATCTCCAATATTTTCATTTATAAAATTTTCACCCCATAATATTTTTTCTTGATCACTAAATGAACTACCAGAATTTGGTTTAACAACGGTATGTATAATAGATTTTATTTCTTTAAATTCTTTAATTAGAGATTTTACTAGAGAAATTAATTTTGTATCATCATTATTGATTGTAATAAAATTAATAAGAATCTCCTCATTGTCATAACTTGTTCTTATTAAAACATTTTTTAGATAACCGGTTCGTGATTTTACATCAAATGGCTCAATATTATATTGAGATAATAATTTTTTTATAACACTTAATAAACTATCTGATAATTGAGTATGTAAGTAGCAATTATCAATATCAACAATTTTATCGAATCTATTTTTTACATGTAATCCAAGTGCATTTTCTTGTTTATAATTGGTTGAATTATTATAATCTAGTATCCATTTATTTGGTGAATATGTAAACTCCATTTTATTTCTATAATTATATTGATTATCACATCCAATAATGGGTTTTATAGGAATTTTTTTTAATCCACCTAATTTATCAAATAAATTTTCTACTTGTTCTTTTTTTTGTGCTAATTGGTTATTATATAGATAGTTTTGAAATGAACATCCACCACATACCCCAAAATGAGAACATTTAGGCGTAACTTGAAATTTAGATGATTTTATTATTTCAACTACATATGCCTCTAGATATCTTTTCTTTTTTTTATATACCTTAGCTTTTACAGTTTGTCCTGGGATTGCGCCCTTTACAAAGATAACGATATCGTCATAATGGGAGAATCCCATCCCTCCATAAGCTAATTTTTCAATATATAATTCTAATAATTCACCCTTTTTGATGGAAAGCGACATTAATTTATTAATGCCTTGATTTTATCAACTAATTTGTTTGCTATATCTACTGTTTGTGCTTCGGATATAATTCTTAGAATAGGCTCTGTGTTTGATTTCCTTATATGTATCCACTCATTTTCCCATAAAATTTTTAGTCCATCAGTTTCTTCAATCTTTTCATCTGAAAAATGACTTTTAATTTTATCAAATAATTCGAAATTAATTTCCTTCAATTTTATACTAGATTTTACTATATGATATTTAGGTAAATTATTACTTATTTGATTTATGTTTTTATTTTCATTGCATAATAGATTCAATATAATGGCTGCCCCTACTAGTGAATCTCGTCCAAGATGTGACTCTTTGAGAATTATTCCCCCATTACCTTCTCCTCCAATTAGAGAATTAGTTTTTTGCATTTCTTTAACAACATTAATTTCTCCAACAGGCGTTCTGATAAATGGAGTATTATAGAGTTTAGAAATTTTTTCAGATAATAAGGAGGTGCTTAAGTTTGTTACTACTGGATATTCCCTAAATTCCTGATGATATTTTAGTAAATAATAAACTGATAGAGATAAAGTTAATTCTTCTCCTAAAGGAATGCCAAAGTTATCCACTATTGAAAGCCTATCTCCATCTGGATCTGTTGCAAAACCAATATCAGCGTGATTATTTATTACGGCTGAAGATAGATCCTTTAGATTGTCTGGTATGGGTTCTGGTGACCTTCCAAAATTCTCATTGTAGTCACAATGAATTTTTTTAACATTACAATTAAAGGATTCAAGTAGTTCAGGCAATGCCTTTGAAGCTGCACCATTAACACAATCAACAACTACTTTGATTTTTTTATCTTTTATTACCTTGCTATTAATAACACTAAGTTGGTGAATACTATTTATATGTAAATCTATTGATTCAGATGATTTATTCTCATAGTGTAAATCATGATTATTATTAATACTAATAACTTCATTTTGTTTACTCATTTCATTTTCTAAAAGATCCAAAGTTTTCTGATTTATAAAAATACCACCTGAATCAATAAACTTCATTCCATTCCAATTACTTGGATTATGACTTGCAGTAAATACTATTGCTCCGACTAAGTTATTTTTTGATACTATGTATTGAGCAGTTGGAGTAGGGACAATATCAGCAATAAAGGATTCTCTGCTTAATTCAGAAAGTATTTTGTAAGAGCTAGCAATATAATCTGATCCAGAATTTCTTGTATCTCTTGCTAATAATATTGGACCATCTGGTAAAATATTTGAGAAAGCCTTGACATATAGTCCAACTACTTCAATATTTAGGGAAGAATTTACAATGCCTCTAATGCCTGAGATACTTTTAACTAGAGTCATATATATTAACTTTTAGGAAAAGTTAGTAAAAGAATTATCTGCGTCTTTTTTTAGACCGGGCTATTTTTTTTTGTTCGCTAGGTTTCAGATAGAAGGAACGGGATCTAACTTCTCTTAAAACACCTGCTTTTTCCCATTTCTTCTTAAATCTTCTAAGTGCTCTTTCAAATGGTTCATCATTTTTTACTGTAACATAAATCAAAATTTTCTCCTTTAGGCTAACCTAAATATGTTCTTAATTTTTGGCTTCTAGATCTATGGCGAAGTCTCCTAATGGCTTTTTCTTTTATTTGTCGTACCCTTTCTCTGGTCAGACCAAATTCTTCACCAATTTCATTTAAAGTTAATGCATAATCATGGTCAATCCCAAAATACATTTTTATAACATCTTTTTCACGATCTTTTAATGTGTCGAGTGCGGCCCTAACTTCATCTTTTAATGAATCAATTTGCAATTCAATATCAGGATCATCTGTCTTAGCATCTGCAATAACATCTAGTAAAGAATTTTTATCATCATCTGAAAATGGAGTGTCTAGTGAGTGATGTCTCCTTGAAATTCTTTGCGCATCATTAACTTCATTGACCTTCATATTGAGTTGCTTAGCTAATTCATCTGACCTAGGCTGTCTTTCAAATTCTTGTTCTAATCTTTCAGAAGCTTTATTTATTTTACTTATTGTCCCAACTCTATTGAGTGGTAATCTTACAATCCTAGAATGTTCAGCTAGAGCTTGTAAAAC
>CAYNPP010000019.1:7499-15595 GCA_964399095.1 uncultured bacterium
ATTGTCTAATCCACCATACTGCATAACTGATAAATTTAAATCCTCTAGTTTCATCAAATCGCTCTGCTGCTTTTATGAGTCCAAGGTTGCCTTCATTTATCAAATCGGTTAAAGGCAGCCCCTGTCCTTGATAGTCTTTCGCAACACTAACAACAAATCTTAAATTTGCCTCAGTAAGTTCTTTTAATGCTTTTCTACTTCCACTTCTCACAGCAATTGCTAATTCTACTTCTCTTTGTGGTTCAAGAGGTTGGTATTTACTTATCTCTTGTAAGTACTTGCTCAAAGACCTATTAGCATCACTCCCTATTTTTTGAATTTTTTTATCTAAAGTATCTTTTTTCTTTTTTTTCTTTTTTACAACCTTCTTTTCAGATGCACCTTTAGTATTCTTAGTGGTTGTATCTTGTGGAATTTTTTTTTCAGTCACTTTTTTAGCTGCTGTTTTTTTTGCAGTCACTTTTTTAGCTGCAGTTTTCTTTTTTTTTGGTTCTTCTTTTTTTGTCATATATAACCACCTATTTTAAAATAATTTTAAGCAAATAATATTAGTACAATAAGGGGGGGATTCCAATAACTAATTAATTAATTTTACAAATTCATCAATTGTAATTTGTTCAGGCCTTTTATCTAATAATGTTTTATCTATATTTTTATTTATGAGTATCTCTTTCGGAAGAGTATTTTTTATTTTTTTACGCCTTTGATTAAATATAGTTCTAATAGATTCTGCGAAATACTTATGATTTATAATTTTATATCTATTCGCTCTCTTAAATTGTATAAGACTAGATTCTACTTTTGGGATTGGATTAAAGCAATTTGGAGATACATTAAATAAAATTTTTATATCAGAAAATATTTGAGCCATTATTGATAATCTTCCATAAGTTTTCCCCCCAGATTGGGCTGTGATTCTTTCTGCCACTTCTTTTTGTACTAAAAAAAACATCTTTTCCCATTTTAAGCTTGACTCAAGAAATTTAAATATGATTGGGGTTGTTATATTATATGGAAGGTTGCCTATGATTTTATTGCACAATAGTTTTTCAATGTTGACTTTTAATATATCACTGTTAATTATATCAGTATTAATATATTTTTTTTTAGATATATATTCACATAAACTTTTATCAATTTCAACTGCGGTCACAAGATTAACTTTTCCTGAGATTTCATTAGTAAGAGCACCTTTCCCAGGCCCTATTTCAAGAATGCTGTCACTTTTTTTTAATTTGAGAGCTGTTATTATTTTATTAGTTATGTTTTTATCAATTAAAAAATTTTGTCCCCATTTTTTTTTGGATATTGAGCTTTCACTTTAATCTTTTGAACAATCTATATGCATTATTTGTAGTATTTTTAGCAACTTCTTCAACTGTAATATTTCTTATTTCTGCTATCTTTTTAGCAACATAACTAACATAGCTAGGCTCATTTAATTTTCCTCTAAATGGCTCAGGAGTTAAATAGGGAGAGTCTGTTTCAATCAAAAATTGTGTATTTTTAATTCTTTTAATCACATCCTCCAAGTTAGAATTTTTAAATGTAATTATTCCTGTAAATGAAATAAGCATTCCTAAATCAAATATTCTTTGAGCAAATTCAATATTTCCAGTAAAACAGTGTATAACACCCTTAGGAGAATATTTATTTAATATTTTTATCATATCATTATCAGAATTTCTATTATGTATAATTAGTGGCAAATCAATTGATTGAGATAATTCTATATGTTCTATAAAACATTCTTTTTGTTTAGAAGGAGAAGAATGATTATAAAAGTAATCTAACCCCGTTTCTCCTATTGCTACAACTTTAGTAGACTTAGAGAGTTCTTCTAACTCATATATATAATTGCTTTGCAGGTTAGATGTATCGTGGGGGTGTACTCCTACAGTTGCATACACACAATCGTATTTTTCTGACAATTTAATAGACTCTATGGATGATTTGATATCAGTTCCAACGCATATAATTTTTGAAATATTTTTTTTATTTGCTCTACTGATTATTTCATCTATTTGATTCTCATATGGTTCATAATAGATATGTGAATGCGTGTCAATCAGCATTTTAATTATTTATCTTCTATTTTAGGAAATAAGCTTGGAATAACATTTATATTTTGATCGCTTTTAATTTTTCCAAATTTCAAGTCACCTTGATTAATATCAACACTACCTATGGCAGATAGAACCTTCATAGTCTTTTCAGGCATCACTGGATATAGAAGCTCAGAGCAAATTCTAATTGATTCAATAGCAACATATAGAGTTGTTGCGGTTATTTCAGTTTGATTAGGAAATTCTTTAAAAGTTTTCCATGGTTCTTTGATTTCAAGAAATTTATTTATTTTCCTTATCATTGAGAAAATTAATTCGAGTGAATCATGGATTTTAAGCTTTTCAACTAATTTGTAAGTTTGCTTACAACCATCCTCCATATATTCTATAAGCTCTAGGTCAACTTCATTATAATTCCCCGGTACAGGAATTTTTGAATTGAAAAATTTATTAATAAGGACTAGGACCCTATTAATTAGATTGCCATAATCATTGGCTAAGTCCGATTCATATCTATTGACAAATGAATCAAAAGTAAAGGAAGAATCCTGTCCCAAGACCATGTTTCTCATAATGTAATATCTTAAAGCATCAGTTCCATACTCATCAGCTAGTTCCAAGGGTTTAACTGTATTTCCTAATGATTTTGACATTTTTATATCATCTATTAACCACCATCCATGCGCGAAGATTGTTTTAGGTAGCTCTATTCCTGTTGCTAAAAGCATTGTAGACCAATAAATTGCATGCGTTGTAATAATATCTTTACCAATTAGGTGGTATTCAGCTGGCCATAATCTATTAAATTTTTCTTTATCATCACCCCACCCTATAGCTGAGATATAGTTTACTAATGCATCTACCCAAACATATGTTACATAATTATTATCAAAAGGGAGGTCTATTCCCCAGCTTAATCTTGACTTAGGCCTTGAAATACATAAATCATTCAATGGTTTACTTAAAAAGCCTAATATTTCATTTTTTCTACTGGCTGGTTTAATAAATTCTGGATTATCAGAGATATGATTTAGAAGAGATTCCTGATAACTAGACATTTTAAAGAAATAATTTTTTTCTTTAATCTTCTTAATATTGCGAAATTGTCCACTTTCAAACTCCTTATCAGTAATAAATCTCTCTTCAGATACAGAGTAAAGACCTTCATATTCATCCAAATAAATATCACCTTTATCAAATAATATAGTTAGAAAATCTTTAACTCTATCGGTGTGCCTCTTTTCAGTGGTTCTTATAAAATCATCATAATCAATATTGAGCTCTTTCCATGCTTTCTTAAAGCGTAAAACATATTCGTCAGCATGATCTTTAGGATCTATTCCTCTCTTTTCAGATGCTTCTTGTACCTTTTGCCCATGTTCATCAGTTCCTGTTAAAAAGAATACTTCTTTTCCTAAGTTCTTATGAAACCTTGACAAAACATCAGCAAGAATAGTAGTATAGGCATGACCTATGTGAGGTTCATCGTTTACATAATATAGAGGAGTGGTAATATAAAATTTAGAAATTATTGATTTTCCCAGTTAGTTTTGTCTTAAATGTATTATAGTTCTCACCTTTTAGACAATATCTAACATTAAATAGTAGATAATGTAATTCTAATGAAGTATATATATTACTCCTTAGATTAACCAAGGTCTCATTTAACAAATGAAATATTTTATTCCAATCTGCATTTGGAAATTGATCTATTACTAACAAATAATTATTATATAAAAAATTAAGTTGAACTGAAGATTTACTATCAATAGATAAGGACATTATGTCTTTAGTTGAAATTATAAGATAATTTAATTGTCTCTTCACATATTTTTTATCTGTTTTAATATTACTTTCAAAATTTAAAATCAAATTACTTACTTGGTCTAATTTTGTACTGTAAAATAAATTAAATACATCCATAAAATAACTGATTTCATTATCCAAATTTTCTGAAATATTGTGTAGACTTCCATTACATAGCTGTAGTGGTTCTCCAATAAATTCTTTCAATTTATTTGCATTGACATATTTTGTCAATTCTGATAACGACATATCAGGGAAATGTATTTTTTGGCATCGTGATTGGATAGTAGGAATAATTTGATTTAATTTTGATGTTATTAAAATAAATAGAGTCCTATCAGGGGGTTCTTCTAGTATTTTAAGGAGTGAATTAGCTGCTTCTACATTAGGTATACATAGTTTTTCTGCCTCATTTATAATTATGATACTCCAATTCTCGTCACTTTTTGACAGAAACAATTTTTTTTTAATATTTCTAATTGAATTAATAGAAATTGTAGTTGAAGTTTTAAAATTTATTTTATGATATGGATTTTTTCTTTTTAGCTCATACTGAGATATCAAATTTTCTGTAGTCTTTGTATCCATAATAAAATTTTCTGATTTTCCATCCTTCAGTAATTTAACAGGATAAATAAAATGAATTTCTTCATGCTGATACATTTTAATATTAATACATGATCTGCAATCGCCACATGGCGAAAAATCATTGGACCTTTTGCAGTTCAACAAGGCAGCATATTCAAGTGCATGAATTTCTTTCCCAATTCTTGCTTTTCCAGAAAAAATATATGCATTTGGAGTTTTATTTTTTTTATACGAAGAAGATAGTTGGGACCATATTTTTTTATTTATTATTACGTTTTTAAATATCATTTAATCCATTCCTCAGGATTCTTATTTGTTATTATTGGAAGGCCATTGCTTCCTTCTCCCGTTTCAAATATCATAAAGTTTAGAATACCATATTCTTCATTTTCAATACTTAATGTTGTAGCAATAGCTTGGCTATATTCAACGTAGTCAGATTTTGAAACAAGAATATTATTCTCATTAACATTGCCGTAAAAAGTAGAATATTTATCTCCGTGATCTATAATTATGTAACTCCCATATATAGGTGTGTAACCTATTTCTGCAACAATTCCATCAAAGACAGAGTAAACATCTGAATCCTTCTTTGTTTTTATATCAATCCCTGGATTACTTGTTTTTATACCATCTATTCCGCTAATTACTCCATAGCTACTGACAATATCACCTATTACAGGCCATGGAAGTTTTCCTTTTAAATTCACAAATTGCTCGGTTTTATAAATTGCTTTTTCTTTCTCTCTTTCCTTCTGCAATCTAATTTCTTTTAGTTTTTTTTCCCTTTCTAATGCGGCCCCTTTATCTGCTAAGAGCTCTTTTATTAGAACATTTATTTTTTCATATTCTTCTTTCTTTTTTAATCGTTTTTTTTCAAGATTGAATTTTTCAACATTATTCTTATCAATTGTTCTCTGTTCGTTATCTTTGTTATTTTTTAGATTAATAACAGAAGATTTATTAGCTAAATTTTCTTTTTCTTTTTTTAGAATTTTATTTTTTAATATCAGCATCTCTTTATCTATAGTGTCAATTATATTTTGAATGTTTAAATCTATACTCTTCTTCTCATCTGATAGAACCTGAAGGTATTTAAATCTGTATGTAATTTGATCCCAATTTTTGGAGCTAAGCATAATATCTAAATAATTATTACTCTTATTTTTATATAGATAAGTAACAATATTAGAGTATTTACTTTTAAGTATTTTTAACTTTCCTTCATTATCCTGTATTTTTTCCTCTAGATTCGTAATAGTTGTTGATAGTTCCATTTTTTGTTTTTTTATGAGCTCAATAATATCATAAGTCAAGTTAATTTTTCTTTCTATTTCAAGTAGCTTATTTATCCCAGCCTTTGCTTCTTCTTCTTTATTTATAATTTGCTGAGCTAGATTTTTTATTTCATTGCTCAGGTCATCTCGCTCTTTATTTTTTAGATTTATATTATTTTGAATATCGGTTGATGATTCTTGCGATATCATTAGCGATGTAGTAATACAGAAACATATAGCTGTAGAGAAGATTATTTTTTTCATTTCAGCTGAGAGTTATAAATTTTTTTATTATCTAAATCATAGCCACTTAACATAATAATTGCTTCATACATTTTGTGTTCTCCCAAAATATCTGCTATTTGTTTTGCATAAATATCTAAAAACTAGAAAGTATTTCTGTCGTTTGGATAAAACTCTTTTAGATAGTAAATATCATTCACTAGTTCTTCTATGTTATTTTTAATAATTTTTTTTTGTGGTTTAATATCATAATAGTTGTATTGCAGTTCATACCAGTTGAATCTAAAATCTCTTAGATGTGTATTCTCAATGATTTTCTTACACTTTCTCCATCTATCTTCCCAACCATGTTTTAAATTCGATTCTTTTCCTTTTACTGAAATTTTTTCTGCTAAGTTGTAAAATGATCCCCCCCCCAACTTTTCTAAACCATCTATTTCATTCCCTAGGTAAATATATGCAAAGTAATCTAAAAGTGATCCTAGTGGATGAAACTCTGTAGAGAACGATATAGATTCCCCTTTGTAGTAGGGAAAAACACAGGACTTAGAGTATTGATTTAAATCATAGTTATTTGATATGAAAAATTGTGCGCTAATCATAGAGCTGGCGTTTTTTGAAGATATTGATTCTATTACTACATGAATTTTAAGTGGGATACTAAGCTCAGAATCTTCTTCTGAAAAAATAGTATTTTCAAAATAATTAACTACATTGTTTTCTAAATCTTTCATTAGGGGGCTAAATTCTTTACTTATATTCCTTAAATCAAGACTAATTTCTATATTAGAAAATTGAGCATATGATACTGTAGTTATAGCAAATAATAGTATTATTATTTTATTAAACATGTGATAAATTAAACATTCTATATAAATTATTGTTCTGTGTTTTAAATAAAAATTATCTAATGAGGAAATATATGAAAAGGGCAGCATTTATACTAATTTGTTTAATTATTTTTTCTTGTAGCGATAACCAGGAAAAGAAATTTACACTTGATTCATCAAAATCAATTGAAATTGGAATAACCTCACTAGATATGAGTTCAGAAGGTAATTATAATTTCAACATCTACATGATTAATCACCAACCCGTATCAGGAATTCAGTTAGAATTGAAACCTACTAAAACATATACAGTTGATAGCGTTTCCACTATAGGTCAGAGAATTAATAAAGAAGATGATTTTTCCATTCATAATAATGATTCAGGGACTATTTTGTTATTTTCGATGTCAGGGAGTAAGATTGACGAATCAGATACCTATGATAAAAATAAAAATTCAATATTAAGGGTATTTACAAAATTGGCAGATAAGGACACCGCTCTACCGCCTGATTCAATATGGGTCCAATCGATTATTGCAAATGCAAAAGGCAAAAAACTTGAGTCTACTTCCATAGCGTATCAACTAGGAAAATAGAGAATAATTACATAAATTTATATTCACAATTTATTCGAAAAAAATATTTTTGGAGGTTTTATGTTCTCAAGATTTATCTGTAGTGACTTAAAGTCAATTTTAATTAGTATTCTTCTCTTCTCATATGGCCTAGGGGCTGATATTTATATAGATAATGTAGCTATAGATGAAAATTCATCTGGTTCGTTAGATGTAATGATGACTAATGATGTAGATGTTGGAGGATTCCAATTTGCAGTAACGGGAGTGGAAATCACTGGAGCGACGGGAGGATCTGCTGCATCAAATGGTTTTATGGTAAGCACCTCATCTGCGATGGTTCTTGGATTTTCTCTTACTGGAAGTTCTATTCCCCCTGGGAGTGAAATGCTTGTTAATGTTGAATTTGAAAATTTTCAAGGTGGGGAGATTTGCATTGATTCTGTAATTCTTTCTGATACATCTGGTGGTGCTATTGATGTAAATGTTGGTGAATGCTTTGAACTGTCCTCTGGGTGCACAGATCCATCTGCATGTAACTATGATTCAGATGCTGTCGAAGATGATGGAAGCTGTGCCTATGAATTTGACTGTGCTGGCGATTGTGGAGGTGATGCGATAGTTGACTGCGCAGGTGAGTGCGGAGGTGGCGCTGTAGTTGATTGCAATAATGAGTGTGGCGGCGGTGCAGAAATAGATTGCAATGGTGAG
>CAYNPP010000020.1:0-15191 GCA_964399095.1 uncultured bacterium
TATATTGATGAGGATTTACTTGGGAGCAATGTATTGCCCCTTAAGTCTATTTCATCTAATTATGTTTCTTCTGCCACTTTGTTAAATACAGGTGAATCTACTAGGGTTGCTTGCACTCAAGATCATCATGGGTTAGATTTTGAAAAATTAGCTGCAGATGAAGTTGATAAACGATTACCTGAGATTATAAGAGAAGCACACATAGAAGAATTTAGAAAAAATGAAGATTTTGTTTTGGATTATGATAGAAAAAAACATATTCCTGATGATAATGCTGATATGCCATCAATGTATCCTTCTCATGATTATTCTGAAAGTCCACAGTGGGGGATGAATATTGATCTTAATGTTTGCAGTGGATGTAATGCGTGCTCTTTGGCTTGTCAGAGCGAAAACAATATTCCTGTAGTTGGTAAACAGCAAGTATTTGATGGAAGAGAGATGTCTTGGATTAGAATGGATAGATATTTTAAAGGAGATGTAGACAACCCCGAATTTGCTCTTCAGCCCGTTGCTTGCGTTCATTGTGAGAATGCTCCCTGTGAACAAGTATGTCCAGTTGCAGCAACCACTCATGATGAAGATGGACTAAATGGTATGACCTATAATAGATGCATAGGAACAAGATATTGTGCGAATAATTGTCCATATAAAGTCAGAAGGTTTAATTTTTATAATTATACTAATGATACACCAGAGGTTGTACAAATGGCTAATAATCCTGATGTTACTGTAAGGTTTAGAGGTGTTATGGAAAAATGTACTTACTGTGTTCAAAGAATCAGCGGTGCAAAGATATTAGCAAAAAATGAAAAAAGATCACTGGTTGATGGTGATGTTAAAGTTGCATGTCAAAATGCCTGTGCTATGGATGCTATAACATTTGGTGATATAACAGATCCAAATAGCGAGGTATCTAAATCTAAATCCCTTTCTCAGGATTATGCACTTCTTAAGGAATTAAATACTATACCAAGAACTACATATTTAGCAAAATTTAGAAATCCGCATCCAAGTTTAACTGAACATACATACACAACATCTTCAGCTAAGGGACATCACTAATGTCAGATGTATTGCAGAATAAAAATGTAATAGATCAAGAAGCTCCTCTTGTAGAGGGAAACCCTTCTTTCAATTCAATAACTGAAAAAATAAGCTCTATTGTTGAAAAAAGCCCTCCTAAAGGGTGGTGGGTTGCTTTTTTACTTTCACTGTCAGCACTAGTTGTAATGAAAGTTTCGATACTTTATCTGATTTGGGAAGGTGTAGGGATTTGGGGGCTAAACAGTCCCATTGGATGGGGGTGGGCAATTGTAAACTTTGTTTTCTGGGTTGGAATAGGTCATGCTGGAACACTGATATCAGCTGTTTTATTCTTGTTTCGTCAAAAATGGCGAACGGCAATAAATAGATTTGCTGAAGCTATGACAATTTTTGCAGTTATTTGTGCATTATTATTTCCTGGAGTGCATGTTGGAAGAGTGTGGGTAGCATATTATATGTTTCCTATTCCAAATCAAATGGGTATGTGGCCAAACTTCAGGAGTCCACTTCTATGGGATATTTTTGCTGTTGGAACGTATTTCACAGTTTCTCTTTTATTTTGGTATGTTGGCTTGATTCCAGACTTTGCAACTCTACGCGATAGAGCTAAAACAAAGGTAAAAAAAGTAGTTTATGGAGTTTTATCTCTTGGTTGGAGAGGCAGCAATAGGCACTGGCAAAATTATGAACTTGCCTATTTAATGCTAGCTGGTTTGTCAACACCACTTGTTTTATCAGTTCATAGTATTGTTAGTACAGATTTTGCTGTGAGCTTATTACCAGGATGGCATACTACTATTTTTCCACCATATTTTGTTGCAGGTGCAATTTTCTCTGGGTTTGCCATGGTTATGACTTTGGCTATACCAATTAGAAAAATATATAAACTTGAATCAATAATTACAATTGGACATTTGGATAAGATGGCAAAAATTATGCTGGTAACAGGTTCAATGGTGGGGTATGCATATGCAATGGAATTCTTTATAGCATGGTATAGTAATAATACATTTGAGTCATTTGCATTTGTCAATAGAGCTACTGGTCCATATGCATGGGCATACTGGATTATGATTTCATGTAATGTTATAGTCCCCCAATTGTTTTGGTCCAAGACACTGAGGACAAGTATACCAGTTCTATTTATTGCCTCTATTTTTGCAAATATTGGTATGTGGTTTGAAAGATTCGTTATTGTTATATCATCTCTATCTAGAGATTATTTACCATCCAGTTGGGATTACTATACTCCTACTATTTGGGATATGTCCTTATTTATTGGTTCTTTTGGACTCTTTTTTACACTCTTTCTACTGTTTATACGGTTCGTTCCAATGATAGCTATATCTGAGGTTAAGGGAGTTCTTCCTGAGGCTGACCCCCATCAAGGGAAGGAACATTAGATGAGCGAAAAACGATTATATTGCCTATTGGCTGAATTCAAGGGTCCCAAGGAGTTGTTGGAGGCAGCTTCCAAAATAAAAGATGAGGGTTATATAGATTTTGATTGTTTGACGCCGTTCCCTGTGCATGGGTTAGATGAAGCAATGGGTCTTAGTAGATCTATTATTGGCTATATAGTTGCAATTGGTTGTATTGCTGGAGCTAGCGGTGGATTATTCCTCCAATGGTGGGCTAGTGCAATTGAATATCCTGTGATAATTTCAGGAAAACCATTTTTTAGTTGGCAGGCTTTTATGATTAATACTTTTGTTTTAATGATTTTAGGGGGTGCTTTTTCTGCTTTAATTGGGATGTTTCACTTAAACAGAATTCCAACCTTCCATCATCCTTTATTTAATTCTGAAAATTTTAAAAAGGTTTCAGATGATGGTTTTTTTGCATGCATTGAATATACGGATCCTATGTTTGATATAGATGATACTAAGGATTTTTTAAAATCACTCGGTGCAAAGAAAATTGAGGAAGTCACAGAATGAAGTTTTATGTATTAGGAATATTTATTTTTTTACTTGGATGCCAGGGAATGCCTTCAAATAAAACGCCAATTCATTTAAATCCTAATATGGATAATCAGAAGAGGTTTGATGCACAGGAAGAAAATCCATTTTTTGAAAATAATATGTCGATGAGGGTGCCTGTTCCTGGTACCATACCACGGGGGCATCTAAATGATAACTCTGCGCTGTACTATGGTAAAAAAATAAATGGAGAATTTATTAAGAAGGTTTCGGATGTAGTAGAGGTAGATGAGATGTTTATATTAAGAGGGAAGGATCGATTTAATATTTATTGCTCTGTATGCCATGGATACACAGGTACCGGTGATGGTCTTGTTGCACAAAATGAAGAGTACCCCCTTATTCCAACTTCTTTATACAGTTCTACATTAGATGATAAAGATGATGGATATTTCTTTGATATTATTACTAATGGTGTTAGGAATATGCCTTCTTATAAACATCAGATAAGTGTGGAAGATAGATGGGCAATTGTAACTTATATAAAAGCTTTAAGATATACGAGAAAAAGTAATTAATATGGAAAATATTTTTCAATTTAAAGATGAAAATAAGTTAAGTAGAAAATTCTTCTACCTTGGTTTGATATCTACAATTTTAAGTTATTTAGGATATGTAAATAATGCCGAACATTTTTATCATTCATATCTTGTTTCTTGGGTGTTTTGGATGACCCTGTCTGCTGGATGTATGTTTTTTGTTATGATGCATTTTGCAATGAATGCAACATGGAGCGTAAGCATGAGAAGAATTGCGGAAGTGGCAATGTCTCTTATACCCTTTGTATGCATCTTTTCTATTCCTCTTTATTATGGCATGGACATACTATATGAATGGACACACCATGAAATGAAACAACCATATCTATCAAAATCATTTTTCATAATAAGATCCTTATTTTATTTTATATGTTGGTCTTTTTTGGCTAGACGTCTATACTACCATTCAATTCGATTTAATTCAAAACACTCGCTAATGTCACTTAGAAGACTTTCCTCTGTTGGTACCGTAATATTTGCTCTTACTATTAGCTTCGCAGCGTTTGATTGGCTTATGACACTTGACCCTCACTGGTATTCTACAATGTTTGGAGTATATATATTCTCTGGATCTTTTTTAGTATCACTTGGCTTTGTATCTATTGTACTTATATACCTTAGGACTAATGGGATACTATATAATGAGGTAACAATAGAGCACTACCACGATATTGGGAGAATAATGTTTGGATTTACAGTTTTCTGGGCCTATATCGCTGGTTTTCAATATTATCTAATATGGTATGCTAATTTGCCTGAGGAGATTGAATGGTATTTAGCGAGAAGCCATGGAACATGGTATAATCTGAGTTTATTTCTAGTGTATGGTCACTTTGTTATTCCATTTATAATATTATTATTTAATAAAACTAAAAGAAATCTAACTTTAATGGCTTTATTATCCGTATTAATTCTTTTGATGCACTGGATTGATTTATATTGGAATGTGCTTCCAAATTTATATCATGATACAATAGTATTTAATTGGACTGATATCACAATCTTTTTATCTCACGCTGGTTTCTTTATGTCCCTATTTTGGAAAAAATTATCTGAGCAACCAATTGTACCCGATTCAGATCCACGTGTGGAAGATTCAATAAAGGGGAAATATTAATGGGCTTTGATTTAACAGGGTATGAAAAAGATACTATTAACATGTCAACACTTGGAATCTATACATTTTTAGGAATATTATCCCTTATAGTTGTGATAGCCGCACTATCTTTTTATTTTTTTATTGAAAAGGAAAGAATATACACTGAAAAT
Source organism: uncultured bacterium (assembly GCA_964399095.1). GTDB lineage: Bacteria > Fidelibacterota > Marinisomatia > SCGC-AAA003-L08 > D37C17 > TMED161. Next base: position 4,838 of record CAYNPP010000020.1, read on the forward strand.
GTACTTGAAGGAGGTGTTGAAGATACTTATATCTATAAGAAGAATCAATTTCAAGAATTAAATTCTTTTGGAAAAATAGTTGATGAAGAAGGTGAAAGCATTAATAGAATTCCTATAAATAAGGCTATAGAAAATACAAATATATATTATAATGAATAAAACCCCCTTAATAATTCTATTTACATTTATTGTAGCTATTGAGACTGAAGCAGACAGATACCTTCAATCGATTGACGTAGAAAATAATTTAGGTAAGTATATAACAAAAGAAATCAATTTCACAGATGAACTCAATAGAAAACAAAATCTTCAGTTGTTGCTTGATAAGGGAGTACCCTTAATAATTGTTATGGCTTACTATGAATGTCCTATGCTTTGTTCATTGGTACTTAACGGCTTGTCTGAAAGTATAAATTCTTCAGGCTTGGTTCCCGGTGTTGATTTTAATATTCTAACTCTTAGCATAGATCCTGATGAGACATTTGAACTAGCAATGAATAAAAAAAATAATTATATATCAAATTATTTTTCATCAATTGATTCAGACTTTTGGACATTTGGAACTACTTCTCAAAAAAATATTAATATATTATCCAAAGATCTTGGATTTAATTATTCATATGATCCCTCGATTGATCAATTTGCTCATCCTGCGGTTGTATATGTGATTACTCAAAGTGGTAAAATATCTAAACAACTTTTTGGGATTGATATTGATTCGAGAAATTTAAAGCTTTCAATACTAGAGGCTAGTAATAATAAGATATCATCAATATTTGATAAAATATTACTCTATTGTTATAGATATAATCCTGAAGCTGGGAGCTATTCTATGGTAGCATCAAATGTAATGAAGGTAGCCGGTGCATCAACAGTCCTTATTATGAGTTTATGTCTTTCGTTCTTTTGGTTTAAGGAGTATAAGGTATAATGAGTTTTATATTTTTGTCAGCAGCGCAAACAACATGGCTACCAGATCAGGTATCTACGATAGCCGCAGAAATAGATTCTCTTTTTTATTTTATTTTATACTGGGTTGTATTCTTTTTTGTCCTTGTTACGGCAGCGACATTTTATCTTAGTTGGAAATATAAGGGAAAAAATAAAAAAGGTCTAACCTCTGCCCTTGATCATAACACTACTTTAGAGGTTGTATGGACTATAATTCCATTGATACTGGTTATGATTGTTTTTTTCTGGGGGGCAAGAACATATATTAAAATGAATATTGTTCCATATAATGCTATGGAAGTCAATGTGACAGCACAAAAATGGTTTTGGACATTTACTTACAAAGAAGGTTTTACAAATGCAAATGAGTTGGTTGTCCCTGTAAATAAACCAGTTAAGCTGATTATGAACTCACAAGATGTTCTACATAGTTTTTATGTTCCAGATTTTAGAGTAAAAATGGATATTATACCTAATCGTTATATGATGTTATGGTTTGAACCTACAAAAATTGGAGAGTATGATATTTTTTGCACTGAATATTGCGGAAGAAGCCATTCAGAGATGCTTGGGAAGGTAAGAGTTCTTAGTAAGTCTGATTATAATAAATGGTTAGTTGAATCAAATGTTGTTGATGAGTCAACACCTCTTCTAGAGTTAGGTGAAAAAATATATAAGAAGAATGCTTGTTACACATGTCATTCTACCGATGGCTCTACGGTCATTGGACCATCATTTAAGGGAATATGGGGAACTACAATGAATCATACTGATGGCTCTACAGCAGTGGTAGACGAAAATTATATCAGAGAATCATTAATTGATCCTCAAACTAAAATTGTCAATGGGTATCAACCTGTTATGCCTTCTTATAAGAATATCCTTAGAGATAGAGAAATTCAGGGAGTAATAGAATACATAAAATCATTAAAATGAGATGAAAATGCGAGAATATTTAGAAAAAAATTATCTTAATGAAGAAACAACAATAAAATCCTGGTTGCTTACACTTGACCATAAAAGAATTGGTCTTATGTATCTTTTTGCAATAATGTTCTTTTTTGCGATTGCAGGATTTCTTGCTCTTGGTATACGTTTAGAGCTTTTAACTCCTATAGGTGGAGATATAATGGATGCTGATACCTATAATGTGTTTTTTACACTTCATGGTGCAATAATGGTCTTTATGTTTATCATTCCATCCGTTCCCGCTGCTATGGGTAATCTTATACTACCTGTAATGCTAGGCACAAAGGACGTTGCCTTTCCAAGACTGAATCTTGCTAGTTGGTACATATATATAGTTGGTAGCTTTATCGGAATTTATTCAATTGTAGCTGGTGGAGTTGACACGGGATGGACATTTTACACTCCATACAGCAGCTCAACAGATACAGCAGTAATGGCAATGACATTCGCAGTGTTTGTCCTTGGATTTTCTTCAATATTTACTGGTATAAACTTTATAGTTACTGTACATAAAATGAGAGCCCCAGGATTGACATGGTTTAAACTACCATTGTTTATATGGTCTCTTTATGCAACTGCTCTAATCCAAGTTCTTGCAACCCCGGTAATTGCAGTAACAATGATACTACTTATTTTGGAGAGATCTTTCCAAGTGGGAATCTTTGATCCGGCAATGGGGGGTGATCCTGTTTTATTTCAGCATTTTTTCTGGTTTTATTCTCATCCTGCAGTTTACATAATGATACTTCCTGGTATGGGTATTATAAGTGAATTGATTGCAACATTTTCGAAAAAACGAATCTTTGGATATGCTTATATTGCAGCATCAAGTATGGCTATTGCATTATTTGGATTTTTAGTATGGGGTCACCATATGTTTACTACAGAATCAGAATTTGCAGCACTCGCTTTTTCAGTTTTGACTTATCTTACAGCGATACCATCAGGAGTAAAGATATTTAACTGGATTGCAACACTTTATAAAGGAAAAATTTCATTTGAGGCTCCTATGCTATATGCTATAATATTTATCCTATTGTTTGCGATAGGAGGTCTCACAGGAATATTTTTGGGTGCCTTATCTGTAGATATTATGTTGCATGATACATATTTTGTAGTTGCACATTTTCATTATGTTATGATGGGTGGAACTGTTATTGCTTTTCTTGGTGGATTACATTACTGGTGGCCTAAAATATGGGGTAGGATGTACAGCGAAAAATGGGCACGCATATCAGCAGTTATGATATTCTTTGGATTTAATCTTACATTTATTCCTCAATTTATAATGGGTTCTCAGGGTATGCCAAGGAGATATTGGCAGTATTCTGGAATGCAAGATAGTGATTTATTTCACTATTACCATGCGTTATCTACAGTAGGCTCCTGGGTTATTGGTGCTGCATTTATTATTATGCTTGTTTATCTTGTGCATTCGATAAAAAATGGTAAGGTTGCTGGAAGTAACCCTTGGGGGGCTTTGACACTTGAATGGCAAACACCCTCACCGACTCCTGCACATAATTTTCTTGAAGAACCCAAAATAACACATGGACCGTATGCGTATGATAAAATAGAAGCAGAAAGGACAATTGATTAATGTCTGATAAGTCATATTTACAGCATCATTTTGTAGATTCAGAGCAACAGTAAGAAGCTTCAAAGCTTGGTATGTGGGCATTCCTAGTAACAGAAGTTCTTACTTTTGCTGGATTATTCTGTGCGTATGCCATCTTTAGAGCTTGGAATCCTGATATGTTTATAAGTGCTCATAAAGCTCTTGATGTGTATATGGGAGGGATAAATACAATTGTTCTAATTACTAGTTCTCTTACCATGGCACTTGCAATTAGAAATATTCAAATGAATAATAATAAAGCTGCTATAATTAATTTATCCCTAACACTGATGTTTGCAGCGACATTTCTTGTTATAAAATATTTTGAATATGAGCATAAATTTCATTGTGGTCATTTACCGGGGATGTATTACAGCCCACTTATTGCACCAGACTGCATGTCAATTTCTGGAAATAATCCTCATGTATTTTTTAGCATATATTTTATGATGACTGGATTGCATGGTATTCATGTTGTTGCAGGAATGGTTCTTATCGTCTGGTTAATAATAAGAACATCAAAAGGTCATTTTACTTCTGATTACTTTACACCTGTTGAGATTGTGGGTCTTTTCTGGCATCTTGTTGATTTAATTTGGATTTTCTTGTTTCCACTACTTTATTTGATAGGATAATTATAATGTCAAAACATGAACTTCATATTATTCCACTTAAAACCTATATCGCAGTATTTGTTTCACTATTATTTCTAACTGCATTTACAGTTTTTTCTGCACAATTTGACTTTGGATCATTTAATATTATTTTGGCTCTATTGATTGCCAGTTTTAAATCTTCTTTGGTCCTTTTATTTTTTATGCATCTATACTATGACAATAAGATTAATATGGCTTTTATATTAGGCTCTGTTCTTTTTCTTGCTCTTTTTATAGCATTTACAATGCTGGATGTAAATAAAAGAGTTGATTTATATGATATAAAAGGTAAACTAGTTACACCTCAAGTAGAGTATAAGCAACATGATTCCTCTACTGGTCATTGACGATGAAAAGAGCTAACAATTATATTATTGTTTGTACACTTCTTCTATTATCTTCTCTTTTATATATAAATAAAGGAAAATCACCAAATCTGAGCTCTATTAATAAGCTTCCATACTTTAGCTACACTGCTCAAGATAACTCACTTTTTACTACGGCACAGTTAAATGGAAAAGTTACAATCTCTGATTTTTTCTTCACCCAATGCGAAGGACCATGCCCAGTAATGAACAGATATATGCGACAAATGGTTGAAAATATTTCAGATGAAAGAATTCAATTTGTAAGTTTTTCTGTTGATCCATCTTTTGATACTGTAGATATTATAAATAAATACATAAAATCACAGAATCTTGAATATGATAATTGGTATTTTCTTCAAACTGACCAAAACTCAATAGTAGATCTTTTGGAAAGAGGCTTTTTATTGTCAGGAGAGGGACTACCTGGAATGCATTCAACTAAATTTATTTTAATAGATTCTAGGTCTAATGTCGTTGGCTTTTATGACCCATTTATTCAATCTGAATTTTCTATGCTTGAGAATCATATTGAACTGCTCTTAGGAGAGATTTAGTGATAAAACACTATATTACTTTGATTAAGCCAAGAATATGTATTTTAGTCCTTGTGACATCATATCTTGGCTATTATATGGGACTACGAAGTGCTGGTTATTATATGATAACATTTAATGAATGGCTAATATTTACACATTTAATTATCGGTACGTTCCTTAGTTGCGCTGGATCTTGTGCACTAAATCAAGCTATAGAACATAAATCAGACTTACTGATGGATAGAACAGCAAATAGACCAATACCTAGAGGAATCATATCAGTAAGACAGGGAGTTATCTATGGAATATTATTGTCAGTAACTGGTGTGTTATATCTATACCTTACTATTGGTTCTTTTGTTTCGTTTCTTTCATTATTAACAGTATTAACATACATATTTATATACACACCGTTAAAGAAGATTTCAACTATAAATACGCTAGTAGGTGCAATTCCAGGTGCTTTACCACCAATTGGAGGTTGGTTTGCTGCCAATCCTGATATGACATCAGTTACAGCGGCTTTATTTGGTATTTTATTTTGTTGGCAGATTCCTCATTTTTTATCATTGGCTTATATGTATGCAGATGATTATAAGAAAGGAGGATTTGTAATGCTTCCTAGTATCTACTCAAATCAGATACAAACACGAGTTCATATGATCTTTTTTACCTTATCATTAATATCAATAACGTTCTATCTTTATCTAAATAAAATTGTTGGTGATATTTATTTTGCAGGAAATTTTATACTTTCAATGCTTATAATATACTATGTTATCAAGTTTTCTTTCAATTTCAATTATCATAATGCCAAAAAACTATTTTTAGTATCAATTATATATTTACCTGCTCTTCTTATACTTGTTATCATTAATTCATAAATATGCTTACATCTAGTTTCTATAGAAAGTGGTATGGCTATGGTACGGTCCTATTAATAATCATGATAGGCCTAGGTGGTATAACTAGATTAACAGATTCTGGATTATCAATGGTTACGTGGGAGCCTATTTCTGGAATTTTCCCCCCTGTAACAGATTCTCAGTGGGAGCAGGAGTTTAATAAATATAAAACTTACCCTGAATTTCAACTATTAAACTCAAATATAACTAAAGAAGATTTTAAATTTATATACTCAATAGAGTATTTACATCGTATGCTTGGTCGTCTGATAGGACTCTACTTTATATTACCCCTCATTATATTTTCTTTTACAAAAAAAATAAATATTCGCGAGAAAAAAACAACAATATTTTTGATAATGATGATTGCTTTCCAGGGACTAATAGGTTGGTATATGGTCAAGAGTGGACTGAGCCATGATCCTAATATTAGCCATATAAGATTAATGATTCACTTACTTTTTGCCATGCTTTTGACTTCTTACTGCTATATTTTGTATTTAAGGCATTCTGATAATATTTTGACAAATCAACACTTTTTATCAAAGAAAGGTTTTTATATAATCTTTATTTTATTGATTACTCAAATATGTATTGGAGCCCTTGTTGCAGGCCTTAAAGCGGTGTATGCTTACAATACATTCCCATTAATGAATGGTAATATCCTTCCTCGAGAATTTTTCTCAATGGCTGGTTTTTTTAATAATATCTTTAATGAGCCCTATACAATACAATTTTTTCATCGTTTAGGGGGTAGCATAATGCTATTTTTATCTATTTATATTCTTATTGGAAATATAAAATCTGGTAGCAAATTGAATTCATTTGAAAATCAATTCTGCTATGTACTTATGTTCCAATTTATACTTGGGGTCCTTACCTTGATTCTACAAATTCCAATAATTCTTGCAGTATCCCATCAGATTGTAGCATGTATACTCCTGCTTAGTGTTGTTAGGATTCTCTATACTTATCAGTAGTATATTATTATATATGATGAGAAAGGGATTTCAGGGCAATAGCCGCAAGTTCCACATGTTGGTGCAGTAACGCAAGATGTACCACTTACACGACATGCATCATAATCAATTATATTTTCTTCTCCTATTAAAACATAATCTGTAATATCTGTAATATATGGATCAACATCAAGACCTGGGCACCACCCTGCTCTACCGTACCCCCATGTTCCATATTGATTTGGAACAGTCCCTTCTGCTATCATCTCAAGCGACATACAATGATTGCTAGAGGATGCGTCTGGGAAATCACGACTAAATTCGTATGTACCTCCATTAACAGTAAAATTATGTCTTGAATTACAGAACTCACAGCAATTATAGCAAGTAGCATTTCCCCACCCATGTCCTGTAATATACGCTACAAACTCAATTTTAGTGGCATTCTCTGGAACAATAAAAGGGGTTGCCGGTCTATTATCATCGTAATCTGGATTAAACAATACGGTTCCATTCCATATAGGTATAAATTCCTGGGGAAGAGCTTCATCTTCTGTATTATGATAAAATCTTATTTTTAGTGTAAGAAGGCTATTCGGCCATCCAGATTCTTGAAATTTAAGTAATTTTGTCCCCCCTGGACGTAGATGCGCCATTAAAGGAGAAATATCCGTTAAGTGATGAGGCTGCCTATCAAATGGGGTTATCCACCGAGCTGTTTCTTTACATTCTCTATTTGGGTTCCATTCCATTGTAGAATTGATTTCACATTCATTTTCTATAATGTCATTATAGGCTATTGAGTAGCAAACCCCATTATCTGCGTCCCATGAATTTCCTCCATCAAGGCATGTCGTTTCATCAGCGTCAAAATAATATTGTGTTTCATAACACTGACCTTGGCAGATATACATATGCGCAATACGATCATAGTCATCGCAGCCTGCATCACTATAATTCATATTTGAATCTGGACATCCCCTTAGAAGTTCAACAGACATCCCTGAATAGTTATTTAACTCATCATCTGAAGGGAACTCAACTAATTGTGAAATTGATGCTGCCCAGCCACCGGTATAATGCTCACGTTCAAATACAACTAGCTCATCGTAAGTATCTGAATCTTCATGAATATTATTCCATTCAGAATTATAGTAAACCGCCTCATGCGCAACATAGCTAATGTATGTTCCTGTGAAATTTGCTGGATTTCCTAGATATCCGATTTCTTTAATTCTTTGAAATCTATCAATACCTAATGCTCTTCTTCCTTGTAGTGCATCTGACAACCAATTACCGAAATTTGATACTTTGGTTGGCACGAAATGTAAATGATTATTCCAATGTTCTGCCTCTTCCTCATTCATATCAGAAATCAAATCATCATATATCCCTTTAATAGTATTTATATCTGAAGTAAATGTGGTTCTATCAGAAACAAAAAAATAGTGAACATTGTCAGGAGATTTATCTAAAAAATCTTGTCTATCAGAGGCATTCCAGAGGGTGGATGAGCCGCTAGCTTGAGAATAAGAAATAAATATATAACAGTCTTCTCCATTCCATTCATTTTCGAATGTATAATAGGGATTAGGGGGATTTAAAACATTATTAACAATCATTACTACATCAAGAATATCAATTGTACCATCGTTATTCATATCACCTTCCTGGAACCAATCGATATCAGTCAAGGTACCAATTATATATGATAACTCAAGAATTATATCTTGAATGTTAATGACTTCATCTCCATTTAAATCACCGGATAGGCTAGAATTAAGATCAGTAATTGAAAATGGCCCTGCTATATCATAGTATTCATCACCATAGGGACCAGGATGAAAATCCTGTGAATAAGATAATGAAGATATAACCATTAGATAGATAAAACTGATAATTAATTTCATGTAATTAAACCCTTTATTTATAAATTAAATATACTAAATTAACAGAAATTTATCTATTGAAAGAGGTTAAAATGAATTTTGATATATATATAGCAATAGCCAAAGATCAGATTCCAAATATAGTAGTTGGAATTTCTATATTTCTTGTCTTCTGGTTTATAAGTAAGCTCGCTCAATATATGATAAACAAATTACTTGCAAGTAAAAATCCAAATACAAATATTTCGCGTGTTATTTCAGGGATAATAAAAAATCTAATTGTTATAATGGGATTAATAACTGCACTCGGCACAGTTGGTGTTAACGTATCAGCTATTGTTGCTGGGTTAGGGTTAACTGGGTTTGCATTCGGTTTTGCATTTAAGGATATGCTATCAAACTTTATATCTGGAATCATGATATTTGTGTATGAGCCATTCAATCTTGGAGATACCATCGAAGTCGATGGTAAGACAGGGAAGGTTGTTGATATAAATTTAAGATATGTTACTCTTGAGTCAGAGGAAGCAAATTATCTTATTCCTAACTCAAAATCTGTATCCGGAAGCCTGAAAGTAATAAAGTAACTTTATTTTTCTATTTTCCAGTATTCAGAGCCATTATCTTTTCTAGAAAGAAATTTTTTTGAAACTAACTCTCTTCTTAAAAGGGGTGTATCATCAAATGTATGATGTGTAGATATAATTGCGTTCACTTCTTTTTCCGAATATATTTTTTTAAACTTAAATTTACTTGAGAGCCACTCAACTACATCACTCTTATCAGATGGTTTTTTCGGCCAGCGTATAATTTGATCTATATCATTTATTAATGAAGATATACTCATAGTGCAATTAATTGATTTTATTGAATGAAAAAATAGATTTATTGTAAGAAATTAACTCAAATCTATCTGGTGATATAATCTTAACTTTAAATTTATGAGAATTCATTAAATACTCTTCAGATTCATTATCTTTCGTTATCATTTGTGGGTCAATTTTAGTGTCTACTATCAGTTGATCCCCAATAAAAGAAATGTTCCAGTTGCTGCTACTTGAATAGCAATTAGAACAACCATCTATTCTATCTATAAAATTAACTTGATTATCTGAAAATTTTATATATGTTAAATTATTACTCTTCCATTGGCCAGAGAAATATTCAGAATAATTAAATATTAACTTTCCTTTTCTATCAAAATGTAATTTATCAATTATTTTGATGGAGTTATCTTTATATATGTCATCATATCCATAGATAATAACCTCCTTGGGCTTCCCATCAAAATACGTTGAATTGATGTGTATCAGTGTGTTATCTGATAGTGCAAAGGCAATTATAAACAAAAATGAAATATATTTTATTTTCATGATAGAAGTTACAAAAAAATATAGTTTATGTGAATAGGAGTTTATGATTATAAAAATAGTGGGGATGGTATTACAAACATAATACCCCTCAATTAAGAAGGGCTTTATTGTTTTGTGGAGCGGAGAGTGC
>CAYNPP010000021.1:0-15124 GCA_964399095.1 uncultured bacterium
TTGGATGTTTGAAACGACTTTATCAAACCATTGGTCTTTGGGTGCAACTACGATTACGGGGACTTGTTCATCAATTAAGGCTATTGGTCCGTGTTTCATTTCTCCTGCCGGGTAACCTTCGGCATGGATATATGAGATTTCTTTAAGTTTTAGAGCTCCCTCCAATGCAATGGGATAGGCCGTTCCTCTGCCTAGGTACAGAGCGTCTCTAGCTTTAAAGATTTCCTGGGCAAGATTTTGAATTTTTTTCTCGTTATTCAATACCTCAACGCAGCGTGAGGGGACTTCGGTGATCGCCTGGCCAAGAGGTGCCTCGGTTGGGGCGTCTAGTTTTCCGCGCTGCTTCGCGGCTGTAATGGCTAGGCAGGCAAGTACCACGAGTTGAGTTGTGAATGCCTTTGTAGAGGCCACGCCTATCTCTGGGCCAGCGTGCATATATATTCCGCAGTCTGTCTCTCTTGCAATTGAGCTGCCAACAACGTTAACGATTCCCAGGGTCAATGCCCCGCACTCCTTAGCTTTCTTTACCGCGGAGAGTGTGTCCGCTGTCTCTCCAGACTGGCTTATTGCTATAACAAGTGAATCTGAGTTGAGGTGCCTGTTTCTGTATCTAAATTCAGATGCATACTCAACCTTTACAGGCTTCTCAAGCACAGACTCAAGGATATAGCTACCAATCTGCGCGGCGTGCCACGAGGTTCCGCATGCTGTAAAATAAATGTGCTTCTTGCCAATAATTTCTTGGGTCCAGTCGTATATGCCGCCCAGGCGCACTTTGTTGTTGTCATCGATTCTTCCTCTAATTGAGTTAGTTATCGATGTTGGCTGCTCAAATATTTCTTTTAGCATGAAGTGCTTAAATTCACCTTTCTCTATCTGCTCAAGTGTGTACTCAATCTCTTTAATTTCTTTGATGATCTCGTTTTCATGCTCAATGTGCTTAATTTTGTAGTCATCTTTTGTTATCTCAATCATCTCCCCGTCATCCAGATATAGGATGTTCCTTGTGTACTCCATTATAGCAGATACATCAGACCCAATATAATTCTCTCCATCACCGAGACCAACAATCAGCGGGCTTCCCTGTCTTGCCGCGATAATCTTATCGGGCTCATCTTGATTAATTACAAGTATCCCGTACGCGCCCACAACCTCCTTCAGCGCGAGCTTCACTGTATCAAAGAAATTTAATTTTTCTTTATTATACAGGTAGCCTATTAGCTGAACCAGGACCTCTGAGTCAGTGTCGCTACTAAACTCAACTCCCTTTCCAATAAGATACTCCTTGATGGCGTAGTGGTTCTCTATGATTCCATTGTGTATAAGGCTGAACTGTTTAGATGAGTCGCTGTGGGGATGGGCATTTTTTGTATTTGGCTCACCGTGTGTTGCCCATCGGGTGTGGCCTATGCCTATCGAACCCTTATGGATTCTGGGGTTAATCTTTGTCTCCAGGTCAACTATTTTCCCTTTGCACTTGGTCGTGATAATTTTTTTATTTTCAATCGTTGATATACCGGCGGAGTCGTATCCCCTGTACTCGAGTCTTTTTAAGCCGCTTATCAGAATCTCTGAGGCTTTATTCTTTCCTATGTATCCAACTATTCCACACATAACTAAAATTTAATCTCGATCATTATTTATTCCCATTCAATAGTTCCAGGGGGCTTCGAGGTTACATCGTAGACAACCCTGTTAACACCCTTAATCTCAATTATTATCCTATTTGAGCATATCTCAAGTACATCAGCCGGCATTTTGTACCAATCAGCTGTCATGCCATCTTTACTTGTAACCGCTCTAAGTGCAATAAGATTCTCGTATGTCCTTGAGTCACCCATCACGCCAACGGTTTTTACTGGAATGAGCACCGCAAATGCCTGCCATATATTATCATACTCATTTTTATCCTTCAGTGTTCCTATAAATATATCATCTGCATCCTGGAGAATTCTGATTCTATTCCTTGTAATCTCACCAATAATTCGAACAGCTAGCCCTGGTCCTGGAAACGGGTGCCTGTTTAATACAAAATCAGGGAGCCCCAGTTCCTTTCCCACCTCTCGAACCTCATCTTTAAATAAATCCCTCAATGGCTCTATCATGTCAAACTGTTGGTCATCTGGGAGTCCGCCCACATTGTGATGTGATTTTATTGTTACGGCTGGCCCCAGCTTGCTGCCACCTGACTCTATAACATCAGGGTACAGTGTCCCCTGCGCAAGAAATGAGATATCTTCAAGCTTCTTAGTTGCTTCAGTGAAAGAATTAATAAACTCAGCCCCTATAATCTTTCTTTTTTTCTCTGGGTCTGTTACTCCTTCAAGTTTATCTAGAAACTGACTCTCAGCGTCTATCTTTGTTATATTGAGATTAAGGCCATCCTTCAGAGAGCCCATAACCTCCATTGCTTCATTCTTTCTTAACAATCCGTGGTCAACAAATATACAGTTTGATCTGTCGCCAATGGCCTTATGCATAAGAGTTGCCATCACAGATGAGTCAACTCCGCCGCTCAGTCCACACACAACGCTGTCTCTGTCTCCAACTTTATTTCTTATATCCTCTACCGTTCTTGATATAAAATTCTTAGATGTCCATGACGCTGAGCATCCAGATACATTGAAAACAAAATTTGACAGTATCTTCTGTCCCTCATCGGTGTGCGCAACCTCAGGATGAAATTGGACTCCAAAGTACGGAAGAGATTTATGTGAAATCCCAGCGATAACATCGTTCTCTGATTTTGCAATTACTGTCCAGCTATCTGAGAGCGAATTTATTTCATCTCCGTGGCTCATCCACACATTGGATTCGTTTTGCAAATCATTGAATATCCCTGTTGCATCAAATGAGACTCTTGACAGGCCATATTCTCCTCTATTTTTAGATACTATATCTCCACCCATGTTATGCACAAGTAGCTGCAATCCATAGCAAATACCAAGCACAGGGACCCCAGAGTCAACTATATCCTGAGACAGTGAATATGCATCTTTGTCGTATACACTCGATGGTCCCCCAGAAAGGATTATGGCCTTTGGAGAGAATTTTTCTATGTCATCTTTCTTTAGATTATATGGAAAAATTTCAGAGTATACATTTAGCTCTCTAATTCTACGGGTAATTAGCTGTGTGTATTGGGAGCCATAGTCAACAACAAGTATCTTATCATGATTCATCTGCTTCAAAGGCCTCAACTTGTTTACTCTGGAAGAAAACGATTAAATCTGAAAGAGTTTTTTTTATATTTTCTCTTGGGACTATCTCATCTACAAAGCCATGCTCCTTCAAGAATTCAGCTCTCTGAAATCCCGTAGGGAGATCCTCTCCAATTGTTTGCTTTATAACTCTTTGACCTGCAAATCCTATAAGAGCATTTGGCTCTGCTAAAATAATATCTCCGAGCATGCCATAGCTTGCTGTTGTCCCCCCCATCGTTGGATCTGTTAGCAGCGTTATCAGTAATTTTTTTTGTTCAGAGAATTCTGCTAATTTTGAGCATATCTTTGCCAGTTGCATCAGGCTTATCGCTCCCTCTTGCATCCTTGCTCCACCAGAGGAGCATACTATTATAAGGGGCAAATCTTCCTCTTGAGCTAAAATGATTGCTCTTGAAATTTTTTCACCAACAACTGAACCCATGCTGCCTCCAATGAAAGAGAAATCCATTATACACAGCACAGCACCTTTTGAATTAATTTTTCCTTTAAAGACTCTAATTGCATCCATCTTTTTTGTTTTATCAATTGACCCCTCAAGCTGTTCCTTGTATGATTTTGATGCGACGAAATTCAATGGATCGAGAGATTTAATGTTTTCCCAGAGCTCCTCATGGCCATCATCTAAAATAATTGTTAGATACTCATCTGAATTAATTCTAAAGTGATATCCGCAGGACTGGCAGCAATAAAACTTATCTTCTATAATTTTTTTCGACAGTATGGTGCGGCACCCAGGACATTTAATCCACTCGCCCTGTTTTATATCCTTCTTTAAACGAGTATTTATTTTTTCTGTTTTTCTTCTGAACCACTCAGTCATCTTAAAATATCCTGTCCATTAGCACTGCGTTGCTTCCATCTTCATAATAATTCTTTCTTTCACCAACAGGAATAAATCCATGTTTCTGGTACAATTTAATTGCTGGGAGGTTACTATTTTTCACTTCAAGGCAAAGCTTCCCAGCACAATTAATTATTGAGTCTTCAATTAAGTGAGATAACATTTTCCCACCAATTCCCATTCCTCTATACTCTTTTTTTACAGCAATATTATGTATATGAATATCTTCTAGAACTATCTTGCTCATTAGATAACCTATTATATTTTTTTGTTTTAAATAAATAAAACTTTTGCATTCAGAGTTTTTGATGCAATAAGGCAGGAATTGCATCTTTGACCACGGGGAGGAGAATGATTCAATTTCTATTTTATGGATCTGATTGACATGATCAATTTCAAGAGGTGCAAACACTATCTATCCAATTTTAAATTCATGAAGATAAATGGGGGTAACTGAGCCTATATCATCCTCTATTAGAGCATCAAAGTTTTCAATAGCATATTCTGCGACATCAATCGCTGAAAAATTTATTTTTTTATAGTCAATCCTGTCAGAATATTGATTGAGATTGCATCCATAGACTGTTTGCCCTTCTATATCATCAATTTTAACTAATTTTAAGGAATCATCTGTATTGTATCTTTGATGATAGATAAAGTCAGCGTGAGAATGAAACGCAACATTTTTTTCGCCATTTTCTGCAACCTTGCTACTAATAACATCCAGCACGTTAACCGGAACAATAGATTTGCTAATTGAGTAGCTCATGCCCTGTGCAAGGCTAATCCCAACTCTAAGGCCAGTAAACGTTCCTGGACCAATAGTAACAGCAATAAAATCAAAGTCCTGGGCATTTACTTTATTTTTCAAAATTAAATCATTTATCAATGGAGCAAGATCAGAAGAATTTCCATTACTTAATTTACTTTCATCAATGAGTTGGTCATCTATATATATAGCTGCCCCCGGTGATTTAGTTGCAGATTCAATAGCTAAAAAATTCAAAATAAAACAATCTCCCTCTCATCATTGTGTAAAGTATTAAATTCAACATATTTGGTTTGCTTAGGAAGAATGTCCCTGATAATTTCTGGCCACTCAATCAGAATAACCGATCCAGAGTTAAAATATTCAGCTATACCAAGATTTATCCATCTGTTCACATCTGATTCTCTGTAGCAATCAATATGCACAACTTTATGTTTTGCATCATACTCATTAATTAGAGTGAAGGTTGGGGAGTTTACCATTGATTCAAACCCCATTCCTTTCAATAAACCTTTAATAAATGTTGTTTTTCCTGATGCCATCTCCCCCACAAAGCCGTACACCTCTCCAGGATGAAACAAATGGGCAGAAACTTCTCCAAATTGAATAGTTTCCTCCATGCTATGTGTTATTTTATTTATAGACATTCTATTTAGCTTTAAGCGACGCCAAAGGAACAATCAGTTCATTCATTGACATCCCACCATGCTGAAAGGTATTTTCTAGTTTTCTAGAGTACTTATTATAATTATTTGGGAACACAAAATAATTGTTATCAAGGGCAATTAAACAGTTCTCATTTATTTCAGAATTTGGCAATCGATACTCCTGTAAATCTGTTATTCTAAGAGCATGTTTTTTGTTTACCTTTAAATTTTTACCAAACTTATATCGAACTCCAGATGAAACATCTTTATATGCTTTTAATTTAATGGGCTTCTTTACTATTGTGCTTCCATGGTCACTTGTTACAATAATCTCTCTATCCCACATTCCAATCTGATTAAGGACCTCTCTGAACCAGGAGTTTGAAATCCATGAACAAATAATATCTCTATACGAAGCCTCATCTGTAAGGACTTCTTTCAAAACGCCTGACTCTGTTCTTGAGTGTGCAAGGATATCAATAAAATTTACAACTATACACAAAAGATCGACATTCTTATAATCGTTAATTGACTTGG
Source organism: uncultured bacterium (assembly GCA_964399095.1). GTDB lineage: Bacteria > Fidelibacterota > Marinisomatia > SCGC-AAA003-L08 > D37C17 > TMED161. The sequence goes on from CAYNPP010000021.1 coordinate 6,019, forward strand.
TTAATGATTTACCAAATTCATAGCTAGACACCTTTACATAGGCTGTAGAGGTCTTCTGTAATTTTAATCTATTTAATTGGTTCTTTAATAGTTCATGTTCAAATCTATTGTAGTTTTTTTCTGATTCTATCATTTTTTTGTAGTATGAATTTTCTTGCTGATATAATTCATCAGGGAAAAATCCACTAAAAATTGCATTCCTAGAATAAAATGTGGTAGAGGGAATTATAGATAGCTGATAATCTGTTTCTATATTAAAATCCTTATATAGATTCTGAGTCATTGACTTCCATTGATCTGACCTAAGGCAATCCATTATTATCAATACACTTTTTTTACCATCAGCTAGTTTATCTTGTAATTTATTTTTAATGGTATGGGGAGTAAAATATTTTTTTTCTTCCCCAGAAACTAAATGGCGATAATTTTCTGAAATATAATGACTGAAGAGTTTATCTGCTTCGTTATACTGTTCATTCAGTAGATTGTTTAAGCTCGGATCATTGATCTCATCAAACTTTACAATCCAGTTACACAGGCTATCATAAATTTCAAACCAATCACTAAGATTATCAGCAAATTGCATGCTCTGATTAAATGATTGATAGTTTCCTATATACTCTTTAGATATGTGGTCAATTCTAATTTCTGTCTTCTCTAGGACATTTTTGCATGCCATAAAAATTTGAGTGGGGTTGACTGGTTTAATAAGATAATTATTGATTTGTGATGCAATTGCTTCTTCCATTAACCACTCTTCTTCATTTTTCGTGATCATAATTATAGGGATATCCGGTTGATGCGCTTTTATTTTTTTTAATGTTTCAAGTCCATCCATACCAGTCATCATCTCATCTAACAATATTAGATCAATAGATTCCCTCTGGAATGTATCATACGCATCCTCCCCAGAATTTACTGCAATTATTTTATAGCCTTTATCTTCAAGAAAAAGTATGTGGGACTTTAAAAAATCAATCTCGTCATCTGCCCAAAGGATGGTTGCTCTTGTAGTAGTATCCATTACTTGCTAGTTAAAGAATATACTCCTCCCCAATCTTTATCAGGTGGATTTTTTTTGAATTCTTCGCATCTACTTATAAAAACTAAGCTAGGGTTTTTCTTTCTTCCTTCATGCATATCTTCAAGTTCATTTGATGCCTTAAATAACTCTATAGCCTTATCCCACTCCTGATTGTAGTAGCAATCTAATCCCTTATGAAATATTTCAAGTAATTTAGCTAGATTGTCATCCATATCCTCTGGCTCTCCAATTAACTCATATGTATTTAAATGCTGGTTTCTACCTACCACAACCACCTTACCTAAATCTCTGAAAATAAAATTATCTTTATTCTTTTTATAAATTGTATCGGAAACCTGAATAACAATCCCAAACTGCTTCGCACTCGATTCTAGCCTTGCTGTAAGGTTTACCTTGTCTCCTGTCATTGTGTAATTCATTTTCATTTCAGAGCCCATGTTCCCTACAACAATATTGCCTGCATTTATTCCCACACGATGCTGCATATTATGAACAATCTCAGGCCACTTGTCGCCCTCTCCTTTCCACTTAGCACGCAACTCCGTTAATTTTTTTTCCATTTCTATTGCAGTTTTACATGCTCTATATTCATGATTCTCAATTTCAATTGGGGCTCCATAAAATGCAACTATAGCATCGCCGATATATTTATCTAGGGTCCCCTTATTGCCAATCAGAATATCTGTCATGGCCGTTAAGTACTGGTTCAATAGTGTAAGCAGGTCATCTGGCTCTAATTTTTCAGAGAATGTTGAAAAGCTTGCTATATCTGAGAATAGCATAGAATGATACCCCGGATCCCCCCCTAGCTTCGGTTCCTTTTTTTCTTCAAACATTTGGTCAATGAGCTCTGGAGAAATATATTGACCGAATGAGTCCTTTAAGAATTTTTTATTCTGGCTCTCTGTTATTAGCTTATAAGAGAGATTTAATCCATATGGGACAATAATAGATGCCGCCGGAAAAATAACTGGCAGTAAAACTGATTCTCCTATTCCAGGAGAATTTAGTAGATGATTGTTGCCAATTATAGAATTAGAGGCATATTTAAACAACCAAAGATAATCATTAAAGAATGCTCCAATAGAATATGACAACCATATTACTAGCTCAACCGTAATTACAAGTAACCCCATTATAGGTTCAAATCTTGAAACTAATAGCAAGGTAATGAGCGTTATGATTGTAATTAGGAGCGTGTGAAGAAGTAAATATGACCTATTCTGCTTTGCAGATAAATTCTCTCCAGATAATGAGCCAATAGATAGAGTTCCTAATGGATATTTAATGTAATTTGCGTCGATTAGGTGCTGCATTGCGTTGGCATGATACTCCATCCCAGGCATATTATATATAACTCCCTCATAATTTAGGTAAGCAGTATTTTTAAAATCATGATCCTCGGGAAGAGATGTCCCAATTACTACAATCTTATTTCTAAATGGATTTTGTTTTTCAAATCTAGAAAATAAAAAGTTGTTAGGGTCTATATATTTATCCATCCAATCGCTGTCCTCTAGATACTCCCATTCTTCAAAATCAGGGTCATAAATTGCCTCCCCAATCACATAATCTTTAGTATCTATAATATTTGAAAGTGGGTAACGATTGAAGGTTTTAAATTGAGTTTCACCATAAGCTGCGTTTGATGGAGGTCCCTGAAGATTTAACATAAAGTACTGCTGCAAGCCATAACACTGTATTTCGAGTGGATTAATTTTAATTATATTGTTATCAATATCAAAAACAACCTCTGGGTCTTTATCAATATCAAGGTATCTTAAAACAGAAGATACAGCTAAGCTAAAATATTTATTATTATCTTGTCCCGTAGATGCATATACGGGATATAATCTATATATTCCATCAATATCTTCTCTGACGTCAACCATACCAACATATGGAGGAGGATCAATATCCATAAGGCTCTTATGTGGATACAGTATTGAAATTGGAGGGATTCTAGTTGATTCATACACAGTTTTTCCCGCTAGAACCACCTTAGTCCCTAGAGTATTTGCAAATGAAATTGCCTCAATAAAAAGTTTGTCAGAATGGATTAGATCTATTTTACTCAAATCTTCTTCACTTAGTAGGCTATTAACATTCTGCATTTGATGGTCTTCTTTGTCAAATTCTATATCAAATACAATTACTTTTGCACCTGCTTTTGCAAGATTTCGCACCGCACTTGCATATACCTTTCGCGTGTAAGGTGTTGGCTCTTTTATTAATCTAAATGATTCATCATCTTTTTCCACAAGGACCACATCAAGCCCTTTATCCCATTTTCCATTACCATTAATATCATTTTCTAAATCAAACTCATCTATTCCCTCTGAATACAGGAAATCACCATTCTTATCCGTAAACTTTTCTTGTTGAGGGAGAAAGCTATCGTGTGGGTTTGCTAATCCAGAGATTGCGCCTCTGAGACGAAATCTAAAGTCATATAATTTCAATTCAAAAAATCCAAACATCCCAGAGGCTTGAAATATAACCGTGATTACAACTGAAACAAAAAATATTGTAATTAGAGGCAGTGAGTCTTTTATTTTACTATTAATATCCATTAGAAGCTATATCTCATATCCATTCCAAAGGAATAGTTGTTATAAAAATCATAGCTATTATTTCCGCTCTCATCGGTTTGCCTTACACTCTTAAATCTATAGTTCATATTTATATAAAATTTTAAGTTTTCAATGATCTCAATTTTACTTCCCATCTTAAAGCCCAATTGAGTAAAGTTAACACTTCCTCGGCCTATTGAAAAATTAATTCCAGGGTCAATTTTTCCGGTAATCTTCCTAGGAGTTTCATATAATAGATTTACATCTGAAGAAAAAATTCCCTGTTTCTGAAAATATTCAGGATGAGAGGTGGTTGCCAATCCATAATCATAATAACTAAATCCCAATGAGACCGTAGATACTAATCTACTAGAGTAGACTGTTCGTACCCCTAGATTGTAGGATTGGGTCATAGTTCTCGGAGAATAATAATCAGGATTTAGCACAAGGTACTTAGATATATCTACCAGGTCACTCTTATCTGAGTAAAATATATTTAGATTCACACTATGCTTATAAATATAATTGACTGTTGAATTAATTGATAGGCTAAACTGTCCTGTCCTTGTCTGTTCTGGCTGATAAAGCTGAGTCGATAAAATTTCATATATCTCGATAAGTCCTAGAATCTCATTATTCGAAGCATCAAATCCCATTACCACCAAGCTATCTTCACTAAAATCATCACATGAGAAATTATAGGTTTCGCCATCAGAGCATAATAATGTGTCTGCTGTACCACTGTTATTTAAATCATTTTCAGGGCTAATAAATTTTATAGGGTCATAAAGTGGATCTACTCCATTAGTCCTATCATAAATTCCAACAGCTAGATTGTATGTTGGAAGATTTGCTCCTGGATAAAAACCTAGGTTGAAATCGTATTTATCTGTCTGGCCATTATCCTGATCCAAGCTTATACCATCTTCCGTTCTTTTCCATTTAAAGGTTAAATTTAATTTATTATCTAAAAAATAAGTCTTATCTGTAAAGTATTGTTCTCTTATATTGGTTTGGATGTATGGATTCCCTAATGTGTTATATTCAGGACCAACCTGCTTAAAACCGTAGTTGATTCTATGTCCAAAATAATTCTGAAAAACATTGATATACATTGATACCGAGGGCATGGTTAAGAAATCGGTAAAGGTTATGCCATCTGTTATATCTATTGGGATGATTGGTACTTGAGATATACCCGTCTGAAAAACATCTTCAAAATCTTCTACATTATTTATAGCTTCAGGTATTGGAGCACCGTTGAAGAGCCCATCCTCATCGTCATCCCACACTCCATCACTATCAGAATCAATAAATGGTTCACCAATATCATATACACCATTTCCCATACTTTCTTCCCAATCCTGGTCTCCATCACATATAACAACTTCCCCTCCATAGTCATATCCTGGATTATCTGGATCCTCTATACCGCTACAATCAGTAAAGCTCTCCTCAGTTTCTCCTAATTTATCCAAGTTCTCATAGGTAAGCGGATCACTCCATATATTTTGATTTAACATTGTAAACCCTAATCCATAATCTATTTTAAACGAACCATCATCCAAATTATGTGAGAAATCAGTAGCAATTACAATATTGTCCTGAGGTTTTGAACCATCCCACTGACTTTCAAGATAGTTGATTTCATAATCTCCAAAACAAGAGTTTTCTGAGCAGTAATCAGGAATCAGAAGCTCCTCCTGTGCATACATTTGTTCTAGCTCTTTAAACTTATTAATGATCAAATCAAGATTATTAATAGTTGCCCTTATTAAAACCTGTGTTTGTTTAACATTATAGCTCTCTCCCTCTTCAAGAAAACTACTTTCAACACACTGTAAAGGATCTCCAACATCAGAGAGAGATATTGAACCAACAATAACTACGGTGTCTGTATATGACACAAATAAGTCAGATATAGAAGAAAGGTCTAAAACATTTTGAAAGGTCCCAATTCCCCCAACCACATCATGATCAAACATGCAATTAGGTCCCGACCCAAAAAATTCTCCTTCTGAATACATATCATCGGAATCAATATCTACAAATTTATCTGAATAGAGGTGTTTAACTAAATCTTCATTTAAAGTTATAATAGAATTTTCTACAGCTAAATCAACGGAGCCTACCCTATCTTTTACTTTCAGGAGTTCAATGCTCCATTTAAATCTTTTTGAGGGACTAATCTCCATATTCAACCCAATAGCCTGTTGTGAAAATGTATAGTTATCCCTTGTGACATCAACCATCCCGATGTCATTGATTCCAGTAGCTGAAAATGTGGCTACAGAATTTCCTTCGAGAAGCATTGCTCCATCATCTGCCACTCCTTGCACAGCTCTAATCAAATCTCCTGATAGAAAATGTAAATGAAGAAAATTATTTGAAAATAATATATCTCCTCCTCTCAACCTATTCCCTTTAATGGTATAGTCGCTGAATGCAGGATAGGTATCACCCAATTTAATCTTAAAAAATGAAGTGTTGAAGTTAAGAGAGTAGCGATTCTTTGGTTGTTCCTGAATATCCTCTAATGAAGAATAAAGTAAATCAGTTTTTAGTTTTAGCCAATCAAAATCTATACTGTAGTCTCCAGATAATTCTCCAATTTCTGAGGACACTCCATCGTTCACCGATGAACTATAGTTCCCACTCATATCTCCACCTTTAGATACTATCCCCCTTGAGGTAGTTTTCCCTGAAAATATATTGAATGACCACGTTATGGGATTGTACTGCAGCCCTGATTTAGTATAAAATAATACTGTGACTGTGTTAAGACCATCGGGAAGATTATCTCTAGGTATTAATATGAAGTGGCTTGACCTCATTGTTGCTTCTTTAGTATAATCATCTTCATTAATTAATATTTTTGTTAAATTCTCATCAACATCATCCATCTTAAAATAGGATAAAGATATTAATAAATCATCAATTTCTATGTTTGAGTTTTCATCAGGAGATAAATTCTGGTATTCGGGTTGCATAACAACAGATATAGTTTTACCTATATTAAGATTAGATTTATGTTGTGACTTAACCAATATTGGATTGTTATGTGGATTATCTTCTGGGTAAGCAAAAAAACCTCCATCTGATAGTGCAAGTACTATAAAATACTCTAGATCTTTATTATTAACGAATGTGTTTGGTATTGTATATTTATACTGTCCTCCAAACATTATCATCTCTGCTTTAAAATATGTTTGTTGCCCATAGGATCTATAAAAAAGAGTAACAGAATAATTTTGATTTGTGTTTGCTAGACCTATTATAGAAGCCTCAATCTCTATTGATTCTCCTGTCTGAATATTTTGTATTGGATTATGAATTATTTTTTGACTTAATAATAATGAGAAAAGAAAAGCAATTGATATTAAATTTTTTAACATTCAAAATTATGACTAATTAATTATTATTGAATTTTAATAATAATTATTTTTTGATTTCCTGATTCATCTTCAAATTCAATCTTAATTTCATCTTGTGGAAGATTATTATTGTTGCCTTCTTCTGGATTCTCTGATTCACCTGCGTCTTGTTCAATTTCTTGCAGCATATTCAGCTCTTCTTGTGTCATTGCCCTGACATCTAAAGAACCATCAGGCAACGATTGGGCCACTGTATTTTTCTCTAGAGATCTTTTTATCACTGATTCTAAATTTCCGATAACTACTGTACCTGATTCTCCATAGAACTTATCACCACTTTTCCCTTGGCAGTCTAACCAAAAAGAGGTTCCTTTAACAGAAGCAACAGAAGTTGGTGTAATAACCGTAAATTCATCGACATTTTGCTTCTTTACATCAAGCTTGACAGTACCATCCTCCACTTTAAGCTGTTTAACTATGGCTCTTTGCTCTAGAACACCTCTTATGTAGACCTCTGAATTATTATGTATTTTAATTTGGGTCCCATCATCTAAATAAACATATTTTGCAAAGCCATCACTTCCAGTCTTTATATAATCATTGTTAAATAAATCAACTCCCGCCTTAAGCTGATTGTTTAATTCTTTTTCATTTTTCTTTTTATATTTTACATCACCCTTAGTTTTTGATGTAACTGCAATCGACTCAGAAAAAATAAATTGTACTGCTACTAGTAATAATATATAAAATTTTATATTCATTCTATTTACTCTACATTGATATCTATTAGTTGGGAGTTCCCTTGATTTATACTATTGATAATATTTTGTATTGCCGAACCATCGACCTCTGCTCCATTAAGTTGAAATCCTGATAATGAATATCCATCGAATTCTTTTCCTGGGCCAAAAAGTGACTCAAACATATCGTCACCTAATAAATCTTTGATTATATCTAAATTAGAAGATGAAGAATCATCAAATGAATTAATTTTAAATATAAATATCTCACTATAATCCTCTTTTTGTCCTACCGTGGTACCATAGTCTCTTCTGATTTGCCATACATAATAATTCCCTGGAAACAATTCGATTCCACCTGATGAAGGGTATTGAAAATTCAGCCCCTCACCTGTGATTGTAAAAAAATCTTGACTCTGGTCTAATGGTAAGCTTGAATTGTCATTTAATGCCTCTGAAAGCGAAGAGTGCTTACTCGGATCATACTCAGAAACTCTAATTCCATAGTTGCAAGCAGAACACATATCTGTACTCCAGTTAAAAACAGGAAACGTAGAGAACACAGGAGATTGTTCTGCGCTTGCTATATTTCTTTCACCCGGAGATATAAGGTCTAGAAAAGTTGGCTCATAAATTTCTACAGTACGAACAAATTGGTCAATGGCCTGTCCACTACAATCTGATTCATTAGAACCTGAAGTCAAGGTAAAAGAAAATACATATGTGCCATTTGGAATTTTTCCAGTATTAATAATGTAGCTTGCCATACTCTCTAGCTCTGCATTAGTTACGTGTACCTGAGGCTGATTAATTTGTAAATCAGCTCCATCAACGGTTGATGTTCCAACATTTATATCAGTATTTTTAATTCTTACAGGACCAGTGAAATCTGAGAGTACTAACGTTGCATCCAAAAATTCTGTTGGGGTAGTGAATCCCAATGCCGGCGAAAAAATATCTATAGAAAATTCTACATTTATAACCTCTGTATTGCTACCATGGTAGCATTGAGATGGACCACTAATTATATATTCGAAAAGCAACACATCTGTATCTCCAGTGGATGGATTGAAGCCGCCAAGATAATAACCAACTATACTTGAATTAAAAAAATTTTCATCAATTGTAAATTGACACTCATCGCAATCTTGTGCCACTACAGTAGCTGAAAAAAATATAAATGTTATAGCGGCTAAAGTAATATTTTTAAGAATTTTATTCATTTTATAAAATTATACGTTAATAAATAAAATTATGAAGAGAAAAAGTTATAAACAAGGAGTTAAAAAACAAAAAAAAAGGCCTAAAATTAGGCCTTTTTAATAATATACCGGCAACGTCCTACTCTTCCACACTGGTCTCCCGTGCAGTACC